>CAYYSH010000091.1:227-9944 GCA_964474265.1 uncultured Anaerolineales bacterium | reverse complement strand
ATGCTGGGCCTGGGCGCCGGCGGGCTGTTTGTTGCCTCCCGACCCCACTTCGACACCGTCCTGCACGTACCGGAGGACCCGGGCGGGGTTGCCGGCCACGATAGCTGAAAGCGGTACGTCCCGGGTGACCACGCTGCCGGCACCGATGATTGCCCCTTCCCCGATCACGACCCCCGAGAGAATGGTCGCACTGGTTCCAATGGACGCACCTCGCTTCACCAGCGTGGCTTCCACTGCCCAGTCGTCCTCGGTCTGCAAGTGCCCATTGGTGGTCGCCCGGGGGTATTTGTCATTGATGAACGAGACATTGTGGCCCACGAACACCTCGTCCTCGATGGTTACACCCTCACAAATAAAGGTGTGACTTGAGATTTTGCAATTCTTCCCGATCCGTGCACCTTTCTGAATCTCCACGAACGTCCCGACCTTTGTGTTGTCACCGACTTCGCACCCGTAGAGGTTCACGAAGTCCCGAATGATAACATCCTTGCCGAGAACCACGTCTTCCGCAATGCGCTGAAACTTCATTCTCCCGTCTCCTCCGGAATACTCCTTGTTTCACAAGCCCGACTTTGGCCATTCCGCAGATACCACAATATGTTGAGGAGTAAGGCACGCCCACGTGCCGTGTCTTGAGGCCCGTTCGCATCCTTCGACGGACTCGGGACTCCTCAGAATAGCCAAAGTCGAGTCACAAGAATCTCTCACCCGACACCTGAACAGTGTCTCTCACGCTGCTCTCTCCTCGACAGACCGCTTGCTTGTCGCCCGGTCTTCGCCGTGCAGGTCCAGGAAGGCGCGAATGCGGTCTGCGATAGAGCGAACTTCCTCTTCCGTCAGTTCCGGGAACATAGGGAGAGACAGAATACGACGTGCTGCCCTCTCAGCGACCGGAAAATCGCCCGGCTGATAGCCCAGGTCGGCATAGACCGGCTGCAAGTGGATCGGAATCGGGTAATGGATGCCGGTGGCAATGCCAGCAGCGGACAGGTAGCTCTGGAGATGGTCCCGTCCCTCCGCCTGAATCACGTACAGGTGATACACGTGCTCTCGCGCCGGCAGCGCTGCCGGCGTGATCGCACCGCTACCCGCCAGTACTTGATCGTAGAGGGCGGCCCGGTGCCGGCGATGGTCGTTCCAGGCGTCCAGATAGCGCAGCTTCACCCGAAGTACGGCGGCCTGCATTGTGTCCAGCCGGCGATTCCATGCCAGCGTCACATGCCGGTACTTCTCCTGCTGCCCGCAGTTGCGCATCACGCGCGCCTGGTCTGCAATGCGGGCATCGTTGGTGACCAGAGCACCGCCATCGCCGTAAGCGCCCAGGTTCTTTCCGGGGTAGAAGGAGAACGCGCCCACATGGCCGATAGAGCCAACGCGACGCCCCTTGTACCGGGCGCCATGCGCCTGACAGGCATCCTCGATCACAAAGAGACGGTGCCGCCGGGCAATGTCCATGATCGGGTCCATGTCCGCCGGCTGGCCGTACAGGTGGACCGGCATGATCGCCCTGGTCCGAGGGGTGATGTGCCGTTCGATCTGATGCACGTCGATGTTGTAGGTGTCCGGATCGACGTCCGCGAACACGGGCATCGCGCCGGTAAACGAGACGGCCGAAGCGCTGGCGGTGAAGCTGTTGGCCGGCACAATGACCTGGTCGCCTGGCCCGATGCCCAGGGCTCGCAAACCGATCTCCAGCGCGGAAGTCCCGCTATCCAGGCCTACGGCGTACTCTGCCTGGCAGTAGCCGGCGAATTCCTCCTCAAAGCGTCGCACTTCTTCACCCAGGATGAAGTCGGTGCGGCTCAGGACGCCGGCGATGGCCCGGTCGATTTCATGCTGGATGGCCTGATATTGCCGTTTCAAATCAACGAGTCTGACTTCGGTAGAAGCTGTCATGAAATGTGTTTAACCTCCTTGGTCGGAAGTAAGCACCGTGCAGGGTGCCCGCCTCCACGTGTGGATCCCTCATCTTAGCCAGATGGCGAGCAGTGCCAGCAGGCCGGCCAGGGAGAGCCATGCCTCGGAATACCCGCGATACACATACAGCCGCGTGGGAAGGATCTGGCCATCGCGGTAGATGCCACGCACGGAGACTCGCTCCCCGCGTTTCAGCGGTTCCTCGGTCATCAACTGGAATCGCCGGCCAAATTCCTCAATCTCCGATGAATCGGTGACAACCTCGCTATAGCACAGCTCAACGGTGCGATCCTGCCAGGACGTCGGATCGGTGAGGAAGGCCAGGAAATGCACATTCTGTGAAATCAGCCTGTCCCGTGTCAGGAGCGGCAATGCGATTGCAAGGACCACCAGCAGCACCACGAGGCGCAGGTTCTTGATGCGGAACGCTGCTCTCGCCCGACCAGACCTGTGCCGCAGCGCGATCAGGAGGGTGATCGTCGAGCCGAGCAGGAGGATCAGGGATGGGGCTTCGCCGGGAGCGAGCCAGCCGGCGGACCAGGCCCGGTAAGAGAACGGGTACAGGACACGCATGCCACAATCGATGTCCGTCTCCAACATGTCCAGAGCGAAGTGGGTCAAGAATCCACCTGACATCAACAGGAAGCAGCGCCGGGGATTCACGTGTAACAGCGCGATGGCGGCCGCGAGCAGCGAAACGATGGTCAAGCTCTGGAACGGTGCCAGGTAGGTAAAGGTGTCCCATGGTGAGAGGCGCAGGAACTCGATCACCACAAAGGCCGGCATGGCCATGTCGGGCAGGACTGCTCCCAACAGGACGAGTTCTGCCTCCTGCACGCGCACGAGGCGAGCGCCGGCGTACGCCGTACCGAGATGGGTCACCCAATCGGGCATGGTGGCAGAACCTGGAAACCCTGGCTACGATGACTCAATGCCGGGGTGAGCTGCGATGGACGCCCGGCCAGATGTCCGTCTTGCGAAGTTCCCCAGACGCAGGATGTGGCTCACACGCATCTTCAGGATTTGCCAGAAGGCTTCCCGTGCGATTTTGGATGACATTTTGGACTGGCCGGCGTGGCGATCGAAGAAGATGATGGGCATTTCGCCCACGCGGTAGCCCAGGCTGTGAGCGCGATAATTCATCTCCACCTGGAAAGCGTAGCCGTTGGCAAAGATATCATCCAGGTCGATACTTTCCAGGACTGCTCGCTTGAAGCACTTGAAGCCCGAAGTGCAGTCGTGGAGGGGCAGACCGGTGATCCAGCGCGCATACAGGTTGGCACTCAGGCTGAGGAACAGCCGGCGCAGGGACCAGTTGACAACTGCCAGGCCCTTGACGTACCGCGATCCGATAACGACATCATAAGTGTCCATCAGCTCCAGAAAACCAGGCAGGGAGTCAGGGTCATGAGAGAAGTCGGCGTCCATCTCGACGACATAGTCAACGCCGTTTTTCAGGGCATGTTTGAACCCCGCGATGTAGGCCGTACCGAGTCCCTGCTTCGCTGGCCGGTGTATCACCTGTACTCGTGGCGTTGTTGTAGCCAGACGCTCAGCAATCTCGCCCGTGCCATCCGGTGAGTTGTCATCCACGATGGTGACGTGGAAGTGATCGCCGAGGCCGAGGATCTTGTCCACGAGCGGCTCAATGTTATCTCGCTCATTGTACGTTGGAATTACAACCATGCATTTCATCTTCATGCCTCCCGCTTCATCATTGCCGGGGCCGGCTGACCAGCCCAGACCTTCTCTTGCCACGTCTCCTGCCGCCGTAGCCCGGCCTCTGCCCTGGCAGGGTATTGCACCGGGGTGGTGCTGTCGGGTTTGCGAATGACACAAACGAGATATGGGGCAAGGGTCTCGATGCCGGCCAGTTTCAACCATCGTCCGTAGAGGTATGCAGCCACGCACAGCACGGGGTAGGAATAAAAGAAATGGGGAATCTCGTTCAGGTAGTGGATCTGCTGGACGCACAGGCCGGCTGCTGAGGCCAACCTCGCAATTTGCCCGCTGGAGTTTGCCCGGTAGAACGTTCGATAGGGCTGACCTGGCCGGCCCTTCAACAGCCGCCACGCCAGATCCAGACATGCACGCGGCAGCATGCGTGTGGCAAGGGACTTGTAACTCCACAAATTGGGTGTGAACAGGACCATATGTCCGGATGGACGCAGGCAACGGGCCGCTTCCTGGAAAAACATGTCGGGCCGCGCCAGATGTTCCAGCACATCTACGGAGATAATGCAGTCGATAGACTCATCATCCACGGGCAGACGCTCGACGGAGCCCAAAACGCGTTGGTCAACATCCTGATTTCTTCGAAGGTCCGGGTACGCCACGTCCACGCCAATGACGAGTCTGGCTGCGCTCATCTGCCGGCGCAGGAGCTTCAGGCGGCCGCCGGCGCCGGCATCTAACACGATGGCATTGCGCAACAGCTTCTCGACCCCGTTCAGCGCACTTTCAATCGTCGCAATGTTGTACGCAAAGGCATTGCGTTGCCTGGCCAGGTTCAGAAACTCGGTTAATCCCATTGTGTTCATAAGATGATCCTTCCCAAGTCGCCGGTCAGCAAAGCTGACAATTCGCGCCATCTGCAAGTAACAGCGGCAGATGGTTGCGGTAGGGGGCAATGATGGCGAGATTGTTATCCTCATTTGCCTCTGGGATCACATCCTGCGGATCTGCGTAAGTCGCCAGGATCGCAGGCGGTGGACCCGTGATCGTGGCGGTAATGACATCTGTCGACCCTGGCTCAATCCACGGCGACGTAACCAGCTTGATGAGCCGGCCATCCCCCTGGTAAAAACCGGTGGTGACTGGGCCGGCACGGGTGCCCGTATTGCGAACCGTGGCCGTGATAATCCCCGTATCCTCGTCGACTTTTACGTCTCCCGATGCCACTGCGAAGTCGCGATCCGCCCAGCCATACTCAATCTGGATTTCCCTGGTCTCGCCGGCCGGGATTGTCACCTCCATAGACAGGTGCCCATCGACAACCTGATAGTCCGCTGGATTCCCGTTGATGGCAACCCGCAAGATCGGGACATTGAGGATTTCTTCCTTCTGTAGCTGATACACCTGCTCCGCCGATGTTTCGTTGGTAAGCAGGAGGTGGTTGGTAAAGAACATCACCGACATCGTGCCATCATCGTTCTGCTTGACCAGGTACAACCGCTTGAAAATGTAGTCCAGGCTCCTCCACGCCAGGTCCGGGAACTGCTGATTGACCTGATCGGCGATGGGGTTGAAAGCGTCCATGCCACTGTCGAAGAAAGTGCGATGCTCGTACATGAAGATGGGCCGGCCCAGGAACAACTCGAAGGGATAGGGCGAGCGCCTCGAGCGGTAGCGCCGGATGGACGCGAAATTGCCGTACGCGAGTTCAGCCGGGTACATGTGACTGTCAAAGGCCTGGTCACGAACCTGATCGAGAGGGACGTCAACAGACGCGATGTGAGCCATGAAGTTGTAGCCCTTCAAGAGTACGAGCGTTGGCGTCGGCGAGATGTTCCAGGGAAAGATCATGGCGTGGGCGGAGGGGATCATCGTGATGCGTTCGTGCTCGCGCATCCGGGTTGCCCCCTCTATGATGTCGGCTTCCTGTTCGCGCAGGGGGCGTGCAGGCCTTGGGTCCTCGGGATCGGTTTCATACTTGTAGAACTCATACCCGTCGTGGTTGTTGCCATGTTGGATCAACGACAGATACTGCGGATAGCGCAGGAACAGGTCGATCACTACCGGCTGTGAGTCCAGGAAATCCCGGGGTTTCATCGCAACTGTGAGATGGAAGTTGTGGGCCTGCATCTCCGGCACCAGCCCCAGATAGCTGAACACGCTGTTCGGATCTTCCACCAGGTTGGGGTCGTCAACGGTCAGATTGGCGTAGCGATGCACGCTGTGCCAGGCCTCATCGCCGGCTGTGTGCCGGACAAACATCATCAACGGCGTGATCTGGGCAAAGCGCTCCTGTTTGAAGCCCTGACCATCGGGACCAACGTTGAAGCTCTCCCACAACGAGTTGTACTGCAGAAAGAGGTCGGGATCATCGCCCACCGCGAACACTGCCCCTCTTCCCAGCCGGGAGCGCACGAAGAAGGGCTGACTTACGTCTTCATCTGGAGCGACGGTCACGATCACGTCCACACTGCCGGCACCTGGTGTAACGCGAACGGGGTAATCCGGCTGTTGCGTCTCGGATGTGACCAGCAGCCCACTCAGCTCCCGTGCAACGTCAGGGAAGCCACTGCTGATCGCGTACTCGCGGGGTCCTGTGACTGGGGACTCGCTACCGAGGATGGCACCGTCGGTGAGAGACTGAAGATTGGCAGCATCTGGGGCCTGGAGCGACATGACCAACAGGTTGACGCCGCCGGCCATCACAGCGTCCTTCAGCACGCGCACCTCTTCCTCATCAAGCCGGCTCTCCAGCGTACTGCCCGCGACCGCCACCGTCGGGATGTAAGCGCCGGCCTCGTCCCGCAAGAGCGTGTCTTCCAGACGCGTCGTTCGCAGGTCCACCTCGGCGCGCATCAGCCCGTAGTAGTCTGTCACGCGGCGGAATCCGAAGTCGGCGGTTTGCGCCTGCCGGCCATCGAACAGCAGCAGCGCATCTGTCAGGTCGGGGGAGGTGGCGTGGGCCGGCGGCCCCTGGTATGCCCCTGGCAGTCCGGCAGATAGAGCGCCCCACAGACAGAGAATGGCAGTCGCGTGCCACACTTGCTTTAACATCACCAGCCTGTCCATCTTTAGCAGCCCGCAAACAGGGCTTCCAGAGCCCGCTGCTTCCCCTGCCAGGCGACCTGTAGCTCGGCACGCAGCACCTGAATTTCGCCGACGAGTTGCCCGTATCTGGCCTGCGCCTGGCGCACGCCGGCGACGAGACCCTCTGCCGTGTTGGGCACGTGAACCGCCCCTTTGCTGAAATACTCCTGGAGGACCGGCCAGTCGGACAGGATGAGTGGCTTGCCCAGGGATACAGCTTCGAACCCGCCCAGCAGCAGGGTGTGGTTGCGAGTGGTCAGGTCCATGACGACATCCGCTGCCTCCAGGAGGCCGATGTAGGCGCTGTCTGGGAGGTAGTCGGTGAGCGTCACGTTGGCCGGCGGGTCCTGCACCAGGTGGATGGGCGCTCGCCGGAGGTCACCCGTGACGTAGAAGCCAACGTCTGGCAGATGTCCGGCGGCCTGGTAGACCGTCTCCAACGGCTCGTCTGGCGCGAAGGTGCTGATCACCGCGATGTTGAAGCGGCCGTTCAGCCGGCAGGGCTCGCCCGGCGGGTACTCCGTCGGGACGTGGCCCAGCACAAGACAGGGAGCCCCCCAGCCCTCGACGACTTCTCGCAATGCGCTGTTGGTCACGATGGTGGTCAATGCCCGGCGCGAGATCCACCGGTGAATCCCCAACGACCAGCGCCATCGACGATCCAGGAAAGCGCCGGTGTGAGAATCGATCACGAGCCCGGCGCCGGCCTGCCGGCAGTAGGCGTACGCCAACAGCACGCAGTGGATGGGGGGATTTTGCACCAGGACAATGTGGGGACGTTGGGTTTGCAGGATGCGCCATGTCTCCAAGCTTTGTCGGGCGTAGCGAACCGGCGCGTCAAACAGCCGGCCATGCCGGCCATGCTGCACGTGCACCATCCTGGCCCCCAACTGTCGGGCCAGCAAATCGCTACGCCGATTGTAGCGCGTCCAGGCGATGAACAGGCGTTGATTTCGGGTCGAGCCGTTCTTGGTCATCAAGGAGATCTCCCAGAATCGATCGAATACGCGCGACGCGTCGATCCCACGTGTTTTCCTGAGCCACAGCCACCCGCCTGGCGATCTGTTGCGGGTTGGTGGCCTGTTGCAGTGCCAGGGCCACGGCACGGGAAAACCCGGCGGGCTCACGAGCCAGGTGTATCACATGGGCAAACGCTTCGAGTTCGGGCAAAGGGGTCGCAACGACAGGCTTGCCGGCTGCCAGGTACTCGTGGAGCTTGAGCGGGTACATGGCCAAAGTGTGTTCCCCCAGCCGGTAGGGCATGAGAGCGACGTCGAAGGCTTTCAGGTAGCCAGGCAGCTCGTCCAGGTCGCGCCGGCCCAGCAAGTGCACATTCGGCACGTCCCGGAGCACCGCCGTCCGACCGCCTGAATCATCCGGACCAACCAGTACCAGCGAACCATCTGGATACGCAAAAGCCACTTCGCGGAGGAGGTCGAAGTCGATGAAGTAGGAAAGCCGGCCCACAAAGCCGATGACAGGACGTGGCAGAGAAGCGACATCGGCGGGGACAGGCGTGGCCGGCGCCAAGGCGCGCCGGAAATGCTCGAAGTCGACGCCGTTCGGCACGTAGTACGTGCGTTGATTCCACGCTGCGCGTCGCTGGTACTGCACCGACGACGATGCAAAGACGACATCGGCCGTGCGGCACAGCGCTTCGTCGCTGCGCTGGATCAGAGCGCGAATCTTCTGGTTGCCGGCGTAGTCAGCGACTTCGTCGTAGACGTAGTAGCAGGCCAGCTTTTCGCCCAGCCGGCCCACCAGCGGCCCGTAGCGTGGCTCGTAGAGCCACAAGATGAAGTCGTCCACGCCTAAGGTGTCCAGAACACGCCGCAGGTGGCGTCTCATCAGCCAGGCGTTCACTTGCATCGTGAGTGGAGCTGTCCGTTGTAGCAAGGCCCGAGGGAGCTTGCTGGCAAAATAGGGCAAGGTGGGTGGGCTGCTCACCAGTGTCAACTGGTCGCCGGCTGGAATCGCGCGAACTACCCAGAAGTAACGCCAATTTTGACGCAATTCGGCGCGGTAGGATCGCTCAAAATTCCATCCCGGCTCTATGAAAATCACCCGGTTGTGCCGGGCCAGGCGTGACATGATCTGCTGTCGATTCTTCCACAGGCCAGACCAGGCAGTGGGCGAGACGCACACGATCGTCTGGTTTTTCACTGGACACGCTCCAACAGGCGGACACGGGCGCCGGCCCATTCCTCATCCTGTACCACCTGAAAATCCGGGCTGAACCAGCGCGCCGTCTCCGGTTCAGAGGCGTAGCCCGTGACCAGCCACACGCGCTCCGCGGCCCTGACTGCCGCCGGCCAGGTTGCGGGATCTGCCGGGTCCAGGTCCAGGTACTCGCTCCCGATCTGCGCAACGGCGGGTGACCGAACCAGGGCGAGCATGTCGTCCGGGAAGTTGCCGTGAGCGTAGTAGATGAGGGGCCGGCTGTAGTACCCGGGAACAACGAGAACAGGCTCGCCGGCTGTGTGAGACACCACGTAACGCGTGGCTTCCCGCCACTGTTCACCGGTTGGTTCCGTGTAAATGCGCGTCAGCGCTGTGCCGCTCAGGCTGAGCAGCGCCAGGGTCAGCACCACGGCAATGGCCGGACGACGGATCTGTAGAAGGGCCCACGCTAACGCGATCAAGGCCAGAGGGACCAGAAAGAGCAGGTATTTCTCGTGATAAACTGGCCGGACCTGGGACGCCAGGAGTGCCACCGACCACGGTCCTGCAAACAGGAGCGCAAGAAGGGCCAGCCCGTCCTGTTCGCGGGCCGTCATGGACACGTGCCAGTTGCGCCGCAGGGAGAAGAGGCCCAGGATCACGATGAGGGCCACTGTCACCACGCTGGCGAGCCGCAGCAGTGTCACGCCAGCCGGCCCGGAGGACGGGTCGCCGGTGGTAAACAGGATCACGCTCCTCATCACCGTCGCTGGTCCGGGCCGGCCCAGCCAGCCCTGGCCGGCCACCTCGCTTGACGTCGCGGTAATGGTGATCAGGCGACTCAACAATGGCAACAATCCCAGGCCGACGACTGCCTGA
>CAYYSH010000091.1:0-217 GCA_964474265.1 uncultured Anaerolineales bacterium | reverse complement strand
CCTGACTGGCGAGCCAATGCCCGAACCAGCGATGAGCACGCCGGCCACGTAGCCACCACAATGCCGCAGCGCCGTTTTGAGCCAGGACAAGCAATAGCGCCAGGTAAAAGGTGTACGCCGCTGCCAACGTGGTCACCACATAGATGATCCACCACCAGATACGTTGGGAGCCCAACAGCAGACGCGAAAAGGCGTAGACCGATAACAACCCCAGGGC
>CAYYSH010000090.1:0-9993 GCA_964474265.1 uncultured Anaerolineales bacterium | reverse complement strand
TATGACGTCGCCGCCGGCCAGTTGTTAGACCGGCTGCTGATGTACGACGCCCGTGATCTGACCACGCACGCTGTCTGTGTGGGCATGACTGGCAGCGGAAAGACCGGTCTCTGCATCGACCTGCTCGAAGAGGCGGCCATTGACCACGTGCCGGCCATCATCATCGACCCGAAAGGCGACATCACCAACCTGCTACTCACTTTCCCGGAACTGCGCCCGGAAGACTTTCGCCCCTGGATCAACGTCGATGATGCGCGTCGCAAGGGATTGAGTGAGGATGAGTTCGCGGCCCAGCAGGCAGAGCTGTGGCGCAAGGGACTTGGTCAGTGGGGACAGGATGGCGACCGAATTCGGCTGCTGCGCGAGTCGGCAGATTTCGTGATCTACACCCCGGGGAGCGACGCCGGCATCCCCGTATCCATCCTCCAGTCCTTCGCTGCCCCACCCCTCAGTTGGGATACCGAGGCCGAATTGCTGCGCGAACGCATCCAGGGCACCGTCAGCGCCCTCCTGGGGCTGATCGGCGTGGATGCCGACCCCGTTCGCTCCCGCGAGCACATTCTGTTGTCCAACCTGTTTGAGCATTTCTGGCGACAGGGCGAAGACCTGGACCTCCCCAAGCTGATCCTGTCGATCCAGAATCCACCCATTCGCCAACTGGGCGTCTTCGATGTGGACACCTTCTACCCGGAGAAAGAGCGCTTCGAGTTGGCCATGAGCCTCAACAACATCATCGCTGCACCCGGTTTTCAAAGCTGGCTCCAGGGACAGCCGCTGGATGTGGCCGGCTTTCTCAGCACGCCGGCCGGCAAACCCCGCCACTCCATCTTCTACATCGCCCACCTGAGCGATCCAGAGCGCATGTTCTTCGTGACCATGCTGCTGAACCAGGTCATCACCTGGATGCGCACGCAACCAGGCACCACCAGCCTGCGCGCCCTGCTGTACATGGATGAAATCTTCGGCTTCTTCCCACCTGTGGCCAACCCACCCAGCAAGCAACCCATGCTCACCCTGCTGAAACAGGCACGCGCCTTCGGCGTGGGTGTCGTGCTGACAACCCAGAACCCGGTCGACCTGGACTACAAAGGCCTGACGAATGCCGGCACCTGGTTCATTGGCCGGCTACAGACGGAACGGGACAAGATGCGGGTGTTGGACGGCCTGGAGAGTGCCTCGTCGGAGGCCGGCCAGGCCCTGAATCGGGAGGAACTGAGCCGCATTATTTCCGACCTGGATAAACGCGTGTTCCTGTTGCACAACGTCCACGAGGAAGCCCCGGTCACGTTCCAGACTCGCTGGGCGATGAGTTACCTGCGGGGTCCACTCACCCGCACGCAGGTGCGAGGGCTGATGGGTGACCGCCAGCCAGATCAGCCGGCCACGACACCAGTTGCGGGAACCGGCATCGCGCCAAGCCAGCCGGCACCCATCGCGCCCACACCTGTGACCCCCACGGCCCAGGAAGCTACAGGCACGGAGGCCGGCCTCTTCGCAACGTCGCCGCCTGCCCTTCCGCCGAGAATCCAGCAGGTGTATCTGCCCGTGCGCAAAGGAGTAGCCGAGGCGCAGTTAGATATCGAAAGTCGCGAGGGCAGGTCCGTTGAGGTAGAGAGCCAGATGTTGCTGTACGAGCCGGCGATTCTCGGCATTGGCCGTGTCCATTTTGTGGACCGGCGTCGGGATGTGGATGAGCAACACGACTTCGCACTGCTCACCCAGCCACCCAGTGACACCGGGGTACTGCGCTGGGAAGAGGCACAGCCCCTGGATCTGACGCCCCGCCAACTGCTAGACAGCCCAGAACCGGATGCTCACTTCGATCAACTCCCTGACTCGATCAACGAGGCACGCGAACTCACCGCGCTCAAGAAAGAGCTGGCTGATCATCTGTACCGCACCAGCAGTGTGACCTTGCTTTATAGCCCGGTTTTGAAGGCTTATTCGCGGCCCAACGAATCTGAACGGGAGTTCCGCATGCGTCTTCAACAGCTCGCGCGGGAAGAGCGGGACGAAGAGGTAGACAAACTCAACCGGAAGTACGAGAAACGCCTACGAAGACTGGAGGACCGACTGCGGCGAGCTGAAGCAACCCTTGCTAAGAAGCAGGCTGACGCCGAAGCACGCAAGCGAGCCACCATGATCTCTGTCGGCGAATCGGTGCTGGGCATGTTCCTGGGCCGGCGCTCCACCCGGGCCGCTTCCTCGGCGTTCAGCAAGTATCGCCAGAGCAGCGCTGCCAGCATGGCCGTCGACGAGGCCGAAGAAAAGGTGGAAACGCTGCAGCGGGACATCGCAGACCTGGAGGAAGAACTCCGGGACCAGGCAGACGCCATCACTGAGCGTTGGAACCAGGCCCTTGAGGAGTTTGAAGAAGTATCTGTGACACCGCGCAAGCGCGATATCGATGTAGATCTATTTGCCCTCGCCTGGACACCTCACTGGCGGATCACCTATCGAGACCGCGGCGGTATCACGCGCACAGATCTGGTGCCGGCGTACTAGCTCAGGCACCTCACAGTCTTTTCATAGCGGGCCACGCAGCGAAGTGCCATTGCCGGCTGCTCCGCTGCGTGGCTGACTACCCCTTGTGCCGCAAATAACCCTGCCAGGGGGCTCAGCGCGGGACAAACCGCCTGCCGGCCCCATCCCATGCCCATGGCTGCAGTCGCGACGGTAGAATCGTAACTGGCGTTGGCACCCCTTTGCCGGCCTGCACCAGCAGGCGTGGCGGCCCGCCGATGAAGCAATCGTCGTGGCCACAGATCGTCCCCGGCAGGAGAACGCGGAAGGTGCCATCCCTCGCCCACACCGTCCACGTGCGGTTCATGGCGTCGTATACCTGTGCTCTGTCCGCGACCGCCGGCACCTCGACCACCAACGGGCGGTCGCTCCGATTCCACAGCACCGTGGTGGTGCCCGTCGGGCGTTTCAGGTGCACGGCGTTGATCGGGCCGGCCCGCTCCAGCATGGCCGCGGTGAAGCCGGCGAAGTGATCGGTGATCGCGTCGAAGGCTCGCAGCGCCGGCCGGCGGCTGAAGTCGTGGCGCAGGAGCCCGTACGGCTCGCCGCTGAACAATTCTGCCTCGTCGTACATCTTGTAGACCTCCACCCGCTCCGCGCCAGCCGCAAACGCCATGGCGAAGGCCTGGATCAGGAAGGCCGGCTGTTCCCACAACCGCACGGGGAAAAGCGGCCCGTCGATGGGGTTGATGGGGTCATCCGATGGCGGGGCGTTGGTCTCATTGACCCACACCGGCTTGTCGATCCCCCGATCCAGCATCGCCTGGCGGGTGAACCGCACCAGGTCGAAAACCTGTTCAGGTCGGAAATAGGCGTGGACGGTGGCAACGTCGAAGTAGTAGTTGTTGGCCGGCCCGGTAGGATCGGCGGCGACCACGTCGAGGAAGCGCAACAGGTAGGGCCGGCGGCCGTAGTTGACATCCCACCAATACGTGAAAGCGCCCAGGTGGATCCTGGCGTCGGGATTGGCGTCCCTGGCCGCCAGGTAGGCCACCTGGACCAGCCGGTAGTAATCCTCGACGGTGCCCTCCCAGGTGTAGGCCGGATGGCCGGCGTCCCAGATGTCCGGCTCGTTCCACACGATCCAGCGGTCGATGCGGCCGGCGTAGCGCCGGGCCATGCCGGCCACGAACTGGCCCCAGGTGTTCTCCGGGTCGTCGTAGGGCAGATACAGTCCGCGTGGGACGGAGATCAGCGGGGTGCCATCACTGGCCCAGGCCGGCGTGCTGATGAGCAGCCCGACTAACTCCCGGCCGGCAGCCACCTCCTGGTCGATGACCGCATCTCCGTAGTACGGTTCATCCCACTGATCCGGACCGTTCGGCTGCATGTCCGGCCAGGAAAAGAACAATCGCTCCCAGCCGACTTCGACCTCGTCAGCGGCCTCGGCAGCCTCATATGCCTGGACAATGCCAAAGCGGGGGTCGAACGGTGGGTCTGCGTGAGCGGGCGCGGTCACCACGCAAGAGAGAAGAACGACGACGGGAATAGCCTGGCCCAGCGCGTGCCGCTGGAGTTTTCGTGCGAGGCGGCTGAAGGCGGTCACCACTACAAGCTACAAGCAAAGCGGCGGCGAAGCGTGACTCAGTCCACTGCGATCGTGTAACTCGCTGCTTCAGTGGTGAAGGGTGTCATGGCTGAGATAGCGAGCACCGCCCGCTTATCGACCTTCAGGGTGGCACGGCCATCATACACGGGAATCTGGCGCACATGGGGGGTGTCGCCCAACTCGATCAGTTGCAGCGCCCAGCGCTGGGGCAACACGTTGTCGATACGGACGAAGCCATCGGCCTTCCAGCCGCCATCCCCGCTCTCGAAGTCTTCGAAGTACCCGACTTCCGGGATGGCAATATCATCGATCGCCAGACCCGGCGCATTGTAACCGTCATCGGTGATTTGCTCCCAGCGGAGCAGAATTTTCTGGCCGGCAAACGGTGTAAGATCGATGGACTCTTTCACCCAGTCGGGCTTCCCATCGACTCGGCTCCGGCCTGAATACCCCGGCCCCAACCCATTGCCCGTTGGATTCTCCGTGATGCTGTGCTGGCCGGCAAGGATCTGCCAGGTGACGCCACCATCGGTTGACACTTCCACGTATGCAAAGTCGAAAAATTCTTCGATGTCATACCACAGCCAGGCTTCCAGCGTCGCTCGCTGCGTTTGGGTCAGGTCGAACGCACGTGTCATGGAGGTGACACTGCCATCACCCCGGTTGGACCAGAAGAAGTACTTGCCGCTGTGAGGCTTAGCTGCCAGCACAGGCACCGTATCGGCTCCCTTGAATCGGACCACAAGTGGGCCGGCCACGGGCCTCAATTCCAGATAGTCGGTGCCGTATTGCTGCACCACATCCCCCCAACTCTCACCAGCCTGCATTCGTTTGGCAACGTGAACCGAGATGTTGACATCCTGATACCCATACCGGCCATCTGCGATCGAGGTATCGTCCAGGTAGTTGGCCACAACCCAATCACGGAAAACATCGTCGAAGGTCAGGCCCTCCTGGCTCAGCACGGTGTCGAATCCCACAATGTCGCTCTCGTCGGAAGCCACGAGGGCGCGAACACGTTCGGGGCCAAAGCGATCAGCAAAGTAGCGCATGAAGAGATAGCTCGCGCCGTAGTGCACGCCGGCTGCACCCGGATTGTCAGACCATGCGTTGAGCTGAGTGTCTGGCTCGCGAGCGAAGACGGACGCCCAGCGGTCTCGGCCATAGCCATTGAGATAAACGGCCAGTTCCGACAGACCTTCATCGACCCAGGTGCTCTCATTGGCGTCGTTATGCCAGTGGATCATGTGCTGAAATTCATGGGCGATGACGGCGTTGTATCGCTCGTCGCCCGGCGTGTAAGCCCCCAGGTTGATGTAGATCACCTCACGCTGGTTCGAGTGAGGGTTAATGGCATCGGGATATTCGTCGGAACTGGAGTAATAGCCGCCAATGCCCTCAGACAGCCGGCCATTGACGACGTGAATGCGCGGATCGTTATCTACCCCTGGAAACCATTCCTCGCCGAAATACTGTCGATTTGTGGGGTAAGTCTGCTCGTCGAACTGCTTTGCCGCGGCGATCAACCCGCGTTCATCGTACTTGACACCGTCCTGCACCCACCACGCGGCGTGCTCTCCCACATAGCGCAAGGTTGCTGTAATCTCGAAGTAGCTCTTGCCGGCCTCCTCGGAAATCCAGAACGTTGCACTGTCGCCGACCTCATACTCAGGCGGGTCTGGGTTGAGAACCCGGCGCGCACCACCCCCGACCCGTCCCAGGCGCTGAGCCAGGCTGAACAAATCTCGGACAGGCAGGGGATAAGTTGCCCGAATCTTTTCGAGTGTGGGGAGCTCGGACAGCGGAGTCGGCGTTGGTGCCAGCGATGCGGTGTCGCCAGTCTGTTGCAGAGACCCGGTCTGCGGCGTCCCGGTGATCTCTGTATTCGATGTGACTGTCCCTGGGAGAAGGGGCTGCGCAGATGGAATAGCTGGCCGCTCCGACGGGCTCCCTGCCGGCACCAAAGGCTTGGTCGGGTTGATTTTCACGTTGTCGCGCTGCGCCGGCATGGGCTTCGCGTAGCGTACCCAGAGCCATCCCCCCACCGATAGCACCGTGACAGCGGAACAGGCGACGAATGCGAACAAAAGTACGGTGAATCGTCGTTTCATCACGCAGGCTTATTTGAAGAACGGGGTGTGGCGCGGCACCCCGATGCGGTTACGCAGCACTCGATGCGCAAAACTCAACTGGATATCCAACTCGGGGTGCGTGTCATCCTGCGCCACATAAATATCTGGCATCAGGCCAACGCCGTTGATCTCGTGTCTATCCGGCGTCAGCCAGTGAGCGGTCGTCACACGGACGCTACCGCCGTCGCGCAGTTGGTGCACATTCTGCACTGAACCCTTCCCAAAGCTCTGCGTGCCGATAAGGGTGGCCCGGTGATAGTCCTGCAACGCGCCGGCCACGATCTCCGATGCGCTGGCACTTCCTTCATCGATCAACACGACGACTGGTCCTTCAAAAGTGTGGCGCGGTTTCACCTCAATCGGGTAACTGGAACCGTCGGCATTCTCCCACCACAAGGCCGGCCCCTGATCAACGAAACGACTTACTGTCTCAACAGCCGCGTCAAGAAAACCGCCCGGGTTGCCCCGGAGATCCAGAATCAGGGCTTTCGCTCCCTCTGCCTCCAACTCGGCCAGGTGTTTATCCAACTCCTGCACAGTGCGCCCACTGAAGCTCCGAATGGCAAGATAGCCAATCTGATCGCTCAACATGCGACCGTCCACGCTAATCAGAGGAATCTTGGCCCGGACGATGGAAACCTTGAAGGGCTCAGGGACGCCTTTCCGCTGGATGGTCAGCGTGACTGTGGAGTCCTTAGGACCTCGCACAAGGGAGACGGCCTCGATCAGATCCATGTCCTTAACCGGCCGTCCATCGACTTCGAGGACAACATCACCGGCTTTCAGGCCCGCACGATCAGCGGGGCTGCCCTTCAGCGGCGAGATGATAGTCAGCCGGCCATCAATCATGTCAACGGTCGCCCCAATCCCCTCGAAGCCGCCGCTGTCATCTTCGCGCATGATTGCGTTCTGCTGCGGATCGATGTACTGGGTGTAGGGATCTCCCAGCGCATCGACCATTCCCTTGATCGCCCCCTGAATCATGGCCTGGCGGTCAGTCTCGCCGAAGAAGTCGTTCTCGACAATGCGCCAGACATCCCAAAAAACGGCAAACTGTTCTTCGAGGCCATCAGGCACGCCGGCAGACGGGGGCACGTGGGCAACATTCATGGAGGCGTCGTAGAAAGGAAGGCGTGAAGCGACTGCGCCTCCTGGGTGCTCAGCCACGTATGTGCCGGCCGCGAAACTCAGGCTGGCAATGAGCAGCGTGAACCCCATCAGGGCCACAATGATCTGAAAGCGCTTACGCCACATTGGTATCTCCTTCAAAAGCGATTTCCTGGTCTGAAATAGCTGCTCTGGCCGGTCTCCCTCGACTGTGCTCGGGCACAGGCCTGACCGCACCACCATTTCGCACTTCTGATTGTCCCTGCAGGGCCAGGTTAACGAATAACTGCACGGACACCATCGAATTTTGACTGTATCATTATATCACAAGATGTCAAAGAATGGCGAATACGCGATCAGCCAAATGATCATCGCTGAGTCTGCGCCATGAGCCGGCGCAGATAACGCACCGCCCAGGCCACCGACGTCCCTTCATCAGCTTCGCCCTCGTACTCGATGGACAGATAGCCCCGATAGCCGGCAGCCCGCAAAGCAGCCATAATGCGGCTGTAATCCAGCTTCTGCTCCCCACGCTCGGGGTCCACCTGGTATAGCTTGGCGTGGACAAATACGGCCCGATTGGCAGTGCGCTCGATGGAGTCGTACAGATCAACGAAGTTGCCGGTGTCCAGCAGAAACCGCAACCAGGGTGACTGCACTTCATCCAGCAGACGCAGTATGTCGTCCGCCGTTTGCACAAAGCTGTGGTGATTGTGGTTCTCCACAGCCAGCGCTACTCCCCGCGCTTCAGCATGGGCAAGTGTTTCGCGAACACATGCCACCATGGCCGGCCACGCCTGCTCCCGGTCACCTTCCGGCCAGCCGGCAAAGACTCGCAGCAGCGGCGCGCCCAGAAAGTGAGCAATGTCGATCCACTGCCGGACCCTTTCCACCTCCGCAGCCCGCTTCTCGGCACTGCGCCATCCAAAATTGTTGCTTACCGATACAGCGCTGATGGTCAGACCCAGGTCCAGCGCCAACGCCTTGATCTCCCGCAGATAGTCCAGATCAGTGCGAGGAAAGTGCTGATCCAGAAGTTCAACGCCATCCAGCTCAAGCTCAACAGCACACTTGCGCAGCCAACGTAGCTGATCAAGTGCGCCGGCCTCGAACATGCGGTGATAAGACCACGAGCTACAGCCCAGCTTCATAAACCCCTCCGGACTTGAAACCCATTTCTTTGCCACTCTGCGCCGACTGATAAATGCCATCGACGATCTCTGTCACCAGCAATCCTTGCTCGGGCGTCACCACAGGCTCCCGGTCCTCAATGATGCTGTCCACAAAGTCTTCAATCAGCCTGGCATGTCCAGACACGGCCGGCCCGTCCAGGGTGGGAAAGACCTCCACAGGCTGGTCTTCCAGGTCGGTGAACACGCGCAGGCGACGTTCTACTTCATGATAAGACAGATCAAGCTCAGCACCGCCGGCCTGGCCAAAGAGCTGCAAGCGTTCGTGCGTGACGCTGTAGCCCGCCCAACTCGTCTCGATAGTGACCACTGCGCCGTTTTCGAATCGAACCATGGCCACCGCCAGGTCTTCCACATCGAACTGCTGGTCGCCCGCAAGTATGTCTGCTCCCCAGCCTCCAAGCCCCTTGCGACGCGGTCCAAATTCACTGAAGGTCACACCCAGCACCGAGACAGGGCGCGGATGGCCCATAAACCACAGAGCCAGGTCCAGCCCGTGCACACCGGCATCGATCAGTGCACCGCCGCCGGCCATCTCCTTGCTGGTGAACCAACTGCCATAACCCGGGATTCCGCTGCGACGGAGCATGCTGATCGCAATGTAATAGATCTCGCCCAACAGCCCGCCATCCACAAAAGCTTTCAGGGCCACGGACGGGGGTCGAAAGCGGTTGTGAAAGCCGATCGTCAACTTACAGCCCGTTCGATTGGCGGCAGAAACCATTGCCTGGGCTTCAGCCATAGTGCGGGCCATGGGCTTTTCACACAAAACGTGGACCCCTGCTTCCAGGGCGGTGATAGTGATTGGTGCATGTAGTGCATTTGGTGTGCATACACTCACCAGATCGAGCTCAGCCACTCGTAGCATCTCACGATAATCAGTAAAGATGCGAGGAATGTTATGCTCATCGGCAATAGCCCGCGCTCGATCTTTGTTAGGGTCACACAGGGCAACAACTTCTGTTCGGGGGTCGCGCTGGTATCCAGGCAAATGTGAACGTGTCCCAATAGCGCCGGCACCGATAATGCCGACTCGGAGCTTTCTCGACATGTTGTTTGTGTACCTCCTCATTGCACGTACGGAAATGGTAAAGTGCTGGCCGGCGCGTGAGAGAGGATCGTCAGGGCACTCAATCCCTCCGACCAACACGTCAGTGGAAAAGTCCGTCTCTGCCGGCTCCGCAGACCAACGCACATACTTTCTGTGACGGCGCTGGCTGCACTTTTCCAGCCAGCAACGCCGCCATGGATGCCGCGCCGCTCAGTTCCGCCGCCACGGTCATCTCGAACCACAGCCAGCGAGCAGCCTGTCGCATCTCCTCATCCGTCACCAGCACGATCTCGTCCACGTTCTGGCGGATGATGTCCAGGTTTATCTGCGCGCTCCGGCGCGGAGCGAGGGTGTTGGCCGCCGTGCGAATTTCCGCCAGCTCCACGAGATGGCCGGCCCGCAGGCTCTCATACAGCGTAGGGGCTCCTGCCGGCTCTACCC
>CAYYSH010000089.1:1461-10043 GCA_964474265.1 uncultured Anaerolineales bacterium | reverse complement strand
CGATCACCACGTCTGCCAATGTTGTCGCCGGGCGTGCTTCCACGAACTCATACACCACCATCACTCCGTCCAAGAAGGTGAACTCAACGACCCCTCCGAGCTGTTCGACTGCCGGCAGCCCCCCTGCGCCGACCTCTTCGAGTGACTGATTAACCACCTCCTCGATCGTTTGCAGGTCGGGGCCGAGTACGATAAACTGGTTTGGCGCAAAGAAATCCCTGTACTCACTGAGTGACTCGATAGGTGGTGTGGGTGGTATGCCTTCGGCGGGTGGCGTGGGTTGTACACAGCCTGATGCCACTACAGACAGGCAGAGCATCAGGAACAACGCCAGAGCCGGGGTCACGTGCTTGAGATTGCGCATTGCAGGTCCCTCCTTGCTGGTTAATGTTGCCTCGCGCAGAGACATCCCCCCATTTGCCTACCTGCTCTCTATAAACGGCAGTTTCACCGATTTTCCGCTACAGCGACCCGGGATCTCCCACGAGAAAGAAGGGGGCCCAAAAGTATGGGTGGGTAGACGTTTCAGCCGGCACGTCCCCCCGCCCGTGGGGTGCGAGAAGCTGCAGTTGGGCGTGCCGCAAGGCTGCTCCCTTGGTCCAGCCCTCTGCCAGTTTCTGGTAGAAACTCTCCATCAGCCCGGCTGTGGAACGATCCTCGACCGCCCACAGGCTGAGCACCCCCCAGGCAGCGCCGGCATAGATGAAGGCCCGCATCAACCCCAGGAGTTCGTCCCCACCCCCGACCACGTTCCGGCCAGTCTGACAGGCACTGAGAGTAACCAGCGAAGCGCTGAGGCGCAGATTGAAAATGTCCAGGGTGGTAAGCCAGCCGTCGGAGAGGGCCAGGCCAGAAAAGAGGGGATTGTCCGGTCGAAAATCGCCGTGGGCTGCCAGGTGGAGAATGCGACAGCCGGCGGCTACCTGGCGGAGTCGTGCTGGGGTGGCCTCATCTTCCAGCACCACCTGGCCCTGCAAGACCGAGGCTACCGATTGCGCTTCCTGCACAGCGTAGGGCAATCGACCTCCAAAAGAGTGGCCAAGAGCGAAACAACCTGAAGTTGCAGGTCGGGCCTCTTTGCAGTAGCGGAGGAAGCTGGCGCCGGGCAGGTAGCTGATCTCGTGTCTTTCCAGCAGAAACGCTTCACCATCGTACAGGGCGTGGAAGGGTAGATAATGCAACAGACCATGCGGCACGATGATAAGTTGCTGATACGGCAGCAGCGCATCACCCAGCGGTGCTATCAGATACTCATGAAGCTGCCGCAGCAGGCCGCACGCATTCGCAGCCAGGTTGGAGACCTGGCCTGGTGCGCTCCTGGGGACCGTCCTCAGGTTCAGCCACAGAAGCTGCACCAGATGTTGGACGCGCGCAAGGTCGATGGGCAAGCGCCGCGCCTGCACAGTCTCAGCCGTGACCAGAAAGACAATCAGTTCCCCCCGTGCAATGAAGTACTCCAGGAGCAAGGTTTCCGGCCCCAGGTAGGGGTGGACCGGCTCCGTGCGGACTTCCCACAAGGCAGCGTCACGGGCGTAGCCGGCGTTGCGGATCAGCAGCCGGTGCCACAACTCCGTGATCCGTTTCTCCAGGGCCAGGATGTCCTGTTGCACCTGTTGCAGATCTGCAGGGGCTGAGGCCTGGTCGCCGGCCCTGGATTCTTCGTTCGTTTCCCAGCGCCGGCAGAGCCGGTTCCGCTCGGTTCGAAGGTCCATCAGCTTCTCTACCAGGCGGCGATCCTCCGCGTTCCGAGGCTGAATTCTCAGGTCAAGTCGATGGGCCAACAGATCGAGCAGCGCACGCGATTTCGCTCGTTCCGCGTACTCCAGGGCCTGGTGCGGCTCGCCCTGATCCAAACTCAGACTGACCGCATCCTGGTAGATGATTTGCTTATCCTCCAGGAAATCTGCGCGGAATTCGACCATCAGCCGGCCTCGCAACTGCTCCAGTTCCTGGATGGCCCGGTCGTACTCGATCAACGCCTGCTGGAGGTTCCCCTTCGCCTCGCTCAGAGTCCCCAGCAGATGGTGGGCCTGGTAGACCAGCGATGGCACGCCTCTGCTCTCACCAACGGCCAGCGCCCCAGTCACCAGACGATGGGCCTGCTCGTGTCGGTCCAGAGCCGCCGCAGCCCGAGCGCCGACAAGGTAGGCTCGAGCTTCCCCGACAGGCAGATTGTGATCGCCGAAAACCTCTGCGCACCGCTGCGCAAGTTCCAGACTCTCCTCGAATCGGCCCTTGTGGTGGAGCACCGTAGCCGTCTTCAGATCCGTGAAGGCGACCCACACGCGGTTGTTCTCCTCTTCGAACAGGCGGCGGGCTTCGGCCAGGGCGTCCAACGCCTCGGCGTAGCGATGCAGGCCTGCATAGGCGACCGCCTCATTGAGTATTGCCTGCGCTACTTCGAAATGTGTCCCCAAGCGGGTGAACAGCTTGCGCGCCCGATGACACTTGTCCAGGACATCGGCGAAGCGCCGCAGTTGCAACAGGCAATCGCTGATGAACAGCTCAACCCGGATGGCGTGCCGTTCAAGCCCGTCGGCAGCGAAGACAGCACGGGCCTGATCCAGAAGTTGCAATGCCTCGTTGTAGCGCCCCAGCACGAAGTAAGTGATGGCCAGGTTCTGTTGAGCGCGGGCGGCTTCAACCGTCTGACCTGATCGAACCAGCATCTCCCATGCCGTCTGGCTGGCCCGGATGGCATCCTCAAACCGGCCCAGGTTGCGCAAGACAATGGCCCGGTTTTGCTCGACGCGTGCCAGCAGCGCTCCTCCCTCCTCCCCCAGGCGGAGGGAAAGCTCTCGCGCCCGGTCGAACAACATCACAGCTCGGGCATCCTCTCCGAGACGGGAGTAGATCGTTGCCAGGTTCACTGTCAGCTTGGCCAGCGGGAGCCACTGACCATGCTCCTCCAGGACGCGACTGGCCCACCGACCAGTCTCCAGGGCTTCGGCATGGCGGCCCAAGGCCGCCAGCGGCCACAGTTTGCCGACCTGGGCTTTTGCCTGATCTACCACGCGACCGTGGGCCTGATATATGCCGGCTGCCTCATTGTACAGATCCAGTGCCGCTTGATACTCTCCCAGTCCAATGAAGCGAGCGTTGGCCTCCGCCAGCAGACCCAGAGCCCGATGCAGGGGGTTCCCCGTCAATTCAGCCAGGTGGAGGATGAGGCCGGCTGTCTCCAGGGAACGCTGGATGTCCGAGCGCAGAAGCTGATCCGCCTGGCCCTTGAGAGCGCCGGCGACCCCGTCGTCCAGCATGCGGACGTGTTGGTCGAGAAAGCGCCTCTGAGCTGCGACGTCCGGTAGCTCCAGCAACTGTGCGATGAACTCTTGGGGAACCACAGGTTGTGTTTTCAGCACATTCCACCTCAGAACGACAGCCGGCCCCTCGGTGTCACCTCCACGTCTTGAATGTGTATTTCCACCTCAGGACCACTCAAAATCAACTCGTAGGTACCCGGCTCCAGGCCAGGAATAACGAAGTTGCCGAGCTCGTCGATGTCCACGGTCGTGAGAAGCGCATCGGCCTGCCACACGTGCACCTGCGTACCCTGAGTGTCCTCAAGCCCCACCAGCAGGCCGAGGATCGTCTTGCGGTCTGGATGTTCCGCATCCTCCTGAACTTCAACCACGACCTGGAAATCGCCGGCCTGGTAGATGTAGGGCACTTCTTCCTCGCCACGTATGCCGGCATAGGCTGGCGCCGGAGCCGGCTGCCCGGGCAGCGCAGGCCCCAGGCCCCTATCGACAAGCCGGGCCACCAGCACCTTCACGCGCTCTCTGGCCCGTTCGATCGGGCGCAGTTCCAGGGCCGGCGCCAGTTCCGAGAGGTATTCTCGCAACTGGGCAACTTCCTGGGTGCAGTAAGGACATTCGTCCAGGTGTCGGGCCACCGCCGCCATCTGTTCACGTGGCAACATGCCAAGATGATACTCCCCCAGTTCCTCCGGCGGGGGGCATGTGATCCGGTACAGCCTGGCCGTCAGGCGGTGTTGCAGACGGGCCAGGCGCTCGGCGCGCTCACGGCAGTGTGAACATTGCGCTACATGTGCCGCGACACGGCGATCGGCCTCACCGTCCACGTAGGTCAGGAGTTGTACTTCATCCAGTTCAGGTGGGTATGCGCAAACCATCAGTTCCTTTCCCTCTGTCCATTAAACGACGGGAATCCCCGTTTTCAAGCATCTTCGCCCAGCAACTTCTTCAGCTCGGGGTCCCGGCGCAGGCGAGCCAGGACATTTTGCTTGATGCGATAGATCTCGCTCACGTCACTAAACGCGTGCCCGAACTCGGCGTAAAGCTGTCGCGGCTTGAGCGCCAGAGCGAACGAGCCATACACCACCAGGCGCTCCTTCTCATCATTCAGTCGTTCATTTACGAATTGCCACAGCTCTTCGCGCTGTGCCTGGGTCAGAGCCTGATCTTCGACGGAAGGGCTCCCTGCTCTGTTCGTGGCAGCCGACACGTCCACGTCAACGTCCACGGCAAGGCGCTCAGCGGAGCGGACCTCGTCAACGATGGCACTGTGCACGCACATTTGCAGGTAGCTCAGCAGGGATCTCAGATCGGGGAAGCGATCAAACCCGTCGGGTGACACAGCGGACCACATCTTCTCGAAGGCCCGGTTGACGAAGTACTGCGTCTCCTCGCCAGTGGCGGGGAAGGCGGCGTGGCGTTCTACCCAGCCGGCCACCAGAGGGCGATACTGAGCGTAGACAAGCTCCCAGGCACGCTGATTGCGGTGCAGGAACGCGCGCCGGAACAGCTCGAAGCAATAGCGGGGGTCATAACTCTGGCGCCGGAAAAACAGATCGGTCTCCTGGGCGCACCGGTGAGCGATGCCGGCCAGACTCAGTAATTGGGGGCTAACTTCATGATTTGCCAGAGGAGATCCTCCTGTCATCTGGCTCAGATGCCGGCCCGGCTGCAACACGTAAAGTCTTATACATAAAATCTTAAATTGGCACCCCTGGGGAGATGAAACCCTCGCTCGAGTGGTCAGCCTACAACCACCGACTCCAGCCCGGACCGAAGGGGTCATCATGTTGGGTGGAAGGGCAGTGTGCGGGTGCATTATTAGTATAACATAAAGTGTTGATCCACGCAAGGGGGTAGCCCGCTGAGCCCAAAAAATACTTTTGACATATGCCGGCCTTTCTGCTATACTACTAAAAGCACCTGACAACCGTGAGACGATAAAATGGACGTTTCAAACGCCATAGAACTGAATAAGCCGGCCACCCATGGCCGGCGGCGGTCAGTGCGTTTGCCCGCTCGCCTCTAAGCCGAGGCACCCGATTCAAAGGTGAGGTCGCCCAACACGGTATTACACCGCGCTGGAGCGGCCTTTTTGTATCTCTCGGTGTATCGTTTCAAAACGTAGGGGCGAATCCTTGCGGTCGCCCCGCTGGGCAGGCGCAAGGCCTGTCCCTACCCCAGGTTATTGAGAAGATACTCTCGGTTCTCGAGGAGGAGGCCACCTTTGACACTGCCTGTCAGAGAGTGGCCTTTTTGCTCTACACACTTGGTGAGGAAGGAAGTAGCATGAAGCCCACTGGATTCCCAATGAAGCAAGGTCTTTACGATCCGCAGTTCGAGCATGACGCCTGTGGCATCGGGTTTGTTGTGAACGTCAAAGGCGAGAAATCCAACGACATCGTGCGGAAGGCCCTTACTGCGCTCAAGAACCTGACCCATCGCGGCGCTCGTGGTGCTGAGCCTAACACCGGGGATGGGGCCGGCATCTTGCTCCAGACCCCGCATGCTTTCCTCCAAAAGGCGTCTGCCGACGCAGGTATCGACCTGCCGGCCTACGGCGAGTACGGCGTTGGCATGGTTTTCCTGCCCCCCGACCCCGACCTGCGCCGGAATTGTGAGCGGCATTTTGAAGAAATCATCCGACAGGAAGGGCAGCGTGTGCTTGGATGGCGGACCGTTCCCACCAACAACGCGTCGCTGGGGAAGACGGCGTTGTCCTGCGAACCCTTCGTGCGCCAGGTGTTCATCGAGCGCAACCCCAACATCGAAGACGACATGGCGTTCGAGCGCAAGCTCTACGTCATCCGCAAGCGAGCCGAGAACGAGATTCGGTACTCGGGAATGAAAGGCGGCAAGTATTTCTACCTCACCAGCCTCTCCTACAAAACCATCGTCTACAAGGGGATGCTCACCGCAGAACAACTGGAAGAATACTACCCTGATCTCCTGGACCCCGCCATGGAAGCTGCTATTGCGCTGTTCCATTCCCGGTTCAGCACCAACACCTTCCCCAGTTGGGAGCGGGCGCACCCGTATCGGTACATGATCCACAACGGTGAGATCAACACCCTGCGCGGCAACATAAACTGGATGCATGCCCGGGAGTCGATGTTGGCCTCCGAACTTTTCGGGGATGACCTGTCCAAGATTCTGCCTGTCATCCATCCCGACGGAAGCGACTCGGCTATGTTCGACAACTGCCTGGAGTTTCTGACTTTGAGCGGCCGCTCTCTGCCCCACGCGGTCATGATGATGATCCCGGAGCCGTGGTCGAACCACGAAAGCATGAGCGACGAGAAGAAAGCCTTCTACGAGTACCACAGTTGCCTGATGGAGCCGTGGGACGGGCCGGCCTCCATCGCCTTCACTGACGGTACCATCGTCGGGGCTGTGCTCGACCGGAACGGCCTGCGTCCCTCGCGCTACTACGTCACCAAGGACGACCTGGTGGTCATGGCTTCCGAGGTCGGGGTGCTCGATATCCCGCCGGACCGCGTGGAGTACAAGGGCCGGCTTCAACCGGGCCGGATGCTCCTGGTGGATACTCGAGAGCAGCGCATCGTCGGGGATGAAGAGCTCAAGCATCGCATGGCCACCGAGCACCCCTACCGCTTGTGGCTGGATCGGTATCTGGTGCCACTGGAAAAGCTACCTGAACCCCCGCCGGCCAACGGGCGGGAACCGGCCTACGAAACCTTGCTCCAGCGTCAGCAGGCTTTCGGCTACACCTTCGAAGAGCTTCGCATCATCCTGGCCCCGATGGCCAAGAACGGTGTCGAACCCGTCGGCTCCATGGGGAATGACACGCCACTGGCTGTCCTGTCTGACCGCCCGCAACTGCTTTACAACTACTTCAAGCAACTCTTCGCCCAGGTCACCAACCCGCCGATTGACTCCATCCGCGAAGAGATCATCATGGCCACGGAAACAATGCTCGGGTCCGAACGCAACCTGATAGCCCCCGAGCCGGAGAGTTGCCGGCAAATCAAGCTCAAGCATCCCATTCTGACCAATGAGGAGCTGGCTAAGATCCGGCACGTCAATCTCCCTGGCTTCAAGACGATCACGTTGCCCATTTTCTTCGATCCCGGCGAGGATGGCCCTGGGCTGGAGCGAGCCATGGATGAGTTGTGCCGGCAGGCCAGTCGCGCCATCGCTGAAGGGGTCAACATCCTGATTCTGTCGGATCGCGGTGTGGATCGCGAGCACACGCCAATTCCTGCTCTTCTGGCAGTGGCCGGCCTGCATCACCACCTCATCCGAGAGGGTAGCCGAACTAGAGTGTCGCTGATTCTAGAATCTGGCGAGCCGCGTGAGGTTCATCACTTTGCCTTGCTGATCGGCTACGGCGCTGACGCCATCAACCCCTACCTGGCCTACGAAACTCTGGAAGACATGATCTGGCAGGGCATGTTGACCGACATCACCCCGGAGAAAGCCCAAAAGAACTACATCAAGGCTGTTGTCAAGGGTGTCGTGAAAGTGATGTCGAAGATGGGCATCTCCACCATCCAAAGCTACCGGGGTGCTCAAATCTTCGAGGCGCTGGGTCTCAACCAGGAGGTCATCGACAAGTATTTCACCTGGACCCCGTCGCGCATCGGTGGGATCGGGATCGACGTGATTGCACGCGAGGCGCAGATGCGGCACGCGCGCGCTTTCCCGGATCGCCAGGTCAACGGCCGGACGCTGGACCCCGGTGGACAGTATCAGTGGCGTCGGGATGGGGAGTACCACCTGTTCAATCCGGAAACGATCAGCAAACTCCAGATCGCCTGTCGGACCAACGACTACGGGGTCTACAAGGAGTATGCAGAACATATCAATAATCAGTCCAGGCACCTCGCTACGCTGCGCGGACTTCTGGAGCTGAAGCTGGCAGATGAGCCTATCCCGATCGAGGAAGTGGAGCCGGTGGAGTCCATCTGCCGGCGCTTCAAAACGGGGGCGATGTCCTACGGCTCCATCAGCCAGGAGGCCCATGAAAGCCTGGCCATCGCCATGAATCGCATCGGTGGCAAGAGCAATTCGGGCGAGGGCGGTGAAGACCCGGCTCGCTACGTCCCCTTGCCCAACGGCGACTCACGCTCCAGCGCGATCAAGCAGGTCGCTTCGGGCCGGTTTGGTGTCACCAGCGAGTACCTGATCAACGCCAAGGAGCTCCAGATCAAGATGGCCCAGGGGGCGAAGCCCGGTGAAGGTGGCCAGTTGCCAGGGCGCAAAGTCTATCCCTGGATCGCCAAGGTGCGGCACTCGACCCCGGGCGTGGGGCTGATCTCGCCGCCCCCACACCACGACATCTACTCCATCGAAGACCTGGCG
>CAYYSH010000089.1:0-1451 GCA_964474265.1 uncultured Anaerolineales bacterium | reverse complement strand
GAACGACCAGGCGCGGATCAACGTCAAGCTGGTGTCGGAAGTCGGCGTGGGCACCATTGCCGCCGGCGTGGCCAAAGGACACGCCGATGTGGTCCTGATCAGCGGGCATGATGGCGGCACGGGCGCTTCGCCCCAAACCAGCATCAAGCACGCCGGCCTCCCCTGGGAACTGGGCGTGGCCGAAACTCACCAGACCCTCCTCATGAACAACCTGCGCAGCCGGATTGTGGTGGAAACGGACGGCCAGATGAAGACCGGCCGCGACGTCGTGATTGCTGCTCTGCTGGGCGCGGAGGAGTTCGGCTTTGCCACCGCGCCGCTGGTCGTGCTGGGCTGTGTCATGATGCGCGTCTGCCATCTGGACACGTGTCCGGTGGGGGTGGCCACGCAGAACCCCGAGCTGCGCAAGAAGTTCACCGGCAAGCCTGAATACGTCGTCAACTTCATGCACTTCGTCGCCCAGGAGGTGCGCGAGTGGATGGCGAAGCTGGGCTTCCGCACGGTTGATGAGATGATCGGGCGGGTGGACAAGCTGGAAGTGCGCAAGGCGGTGGATCACTGGAAGGCAAAGGGCCTGGATTTCTCGAACATACTCTACCAGCCCGACGTTCCGCCCGAGGTAGGCCGGTACTGCCAGGTTCCCCAGGATCATGGGATCGAGAAGTCGCTGGACAAGCGGGTGCTGCTGGATCTCTGCAGGCCGGCCCTCGAACGCGGCGAGCCTGTCCGGGCCACACTGCCCATCCGCAACACGAACCGGGTGGTGGGCACCATCCTGGGCAGTGAGGTCACGCGGCGCTACGGTGGCCAGGGCCTGCCGGAGGACACCATTCAGCTTCACTTCAAAGGGTCTGCCGGCCAGAGCTTCGGGGCTTTCATCCCGCGCGGCATCACCCTGATCCTCGAAGGAGATTCCAACGACTACATCGGCAAGGGGCTTTCGGGCGGTAAGATCATCGTCTATCCACCGGAAGGTTCTACCTTCAAGCCTGAGGAGAACATCATCATCGGCAACGTGGCCTTCTACGGCGCTACCAGCGGCGAAGCCTACATCCGCGGCGTGGCCGGCGAGCGTTTCTGCGTGCGCAACAGCGGCGTACACGCTGTCGTCGAGGCCGTGGGTGATCATGGCTGCGAGTACATGACCGGCGGACGCGTGGTGGTGCTGGGTCCGACGGGGCGGAACTTCGCCGCCGGCATGTCGGGCGGCATCGCCTACGTGCTGGACGAGGCCGGCGACTTCCATCGACGCTGCAACCAGGAAATGGTACACCTGGAACGTCTGGAAGATGAGGAAGAGATCCAGGAGGTGTACGACATGATCCTGCGGCATGCCAGGTACACGGACAGCGACGTCGGCTGGCGCGTCCTGGCCCTGTGGGACGAGATGGTGCCAAAGTTCGTTAAGGTCTTCCCGAAGGACTACAAGCGTGCACTGGAAGCGATGAAAC
>CAYYSH010000088.1:0-10167 GCA_964474265.1 uncultured Anaerolineales bacterium | reverse complement strand
TGTGATAATCTGCGCGTGACTCGCGGGCGACAACGTAGTTCATACCACCCACCTGGCGAACCATTCCCTTCAGTTCCATCAGAGCCAGCGTGCTGGAGACTTCAGAAATCGGCACGCCGGCGGCTCGTCCCAACTCATCGATGTGAATGGGATCATCCGACAAATGCTCCAACAAGCGCGATTCCATCTCGTTCTCGGGAACAATCTCGCGTGCCTGCTGAAAGGCCCCGAGCATGGTAAGGTTGAGTTCCTCGAGGATGTCCTCAACGCTCAATGCGACCTTAGCGCCACTTTGAATCAACTGGTTCGTGCCGGCAGCGCCGGCTGCGAAGATGTTGCCAGGCACCGCGAACACCTCACGCCCCTGCTCGGCGGCAAACTCGGCTGTGATGAGCGCGCCACTACGCTTGCCGGCCTCCACCACCAGCGTCCCCAGGGACAACCCGCTGATAATGCGATTGCGGGCCGGGAAATTCTTTGCCTCGGGACGCGTCCCCAGTGCGAACTCGCTTACCAGCGCACCCTGCTCCACAATTTTAGCCGCCAGTGAGCGATTCTGGGGCGGATAGACCTGATCAAGCCCGTGAGCCAGGACGGCAATTGTTCGGCCGCCGGCCTCCAGAGCTACCTTGTGGGCGTGAGAGTCAATCCCCTGTGCCAGACCGCTCACAATGGTGACGCCGTTCATTGCCAGATCGCCGGCCAGCCGCCGTGCCGCCTCACGCCCGTACGCACTGGCCCGGCGCGTCCCGACAACGGCGATGGCCCACTCGTCTGCAGGCAGCAACTCGCCTCTGACGTAGAGGACATACGGAGGATCGTAAATTTGCTTCAACAGCGGCGGATAGCCAGGGTCATCCCAGGTCAAAACGGTGACGTCTGCTTTGGCGTTGCGCTCCAGCTCAGCATCCAGGTCTAGCTGCGAGCGCATCGTCAGCAAACTTTGCAGCGAGCGGGTGTCGAGGCCGGCGGCCTGCAAATCCGCGGGCGTCGCCTGCCATGCCTCGCCGGCACTGCCAAAGTGCTTAAGCAATGCCTCAAAACGCTTTGGGCCGATGCCCGGAACCATGTTAAAGCCGATCCAGTATTTCAGATCCTCACGCATAAGTCCCCCCAAGTCAGTCAAACGATTGTGCGCAAGCGGTCTTAATATAGGCGGTTGCCGGCTCTTTGTCAAGGACCGGTTCGAAACAATGCGAAGCCCTCTGGGGGAAACCAGAGGGCCGACAGGCTGAATACGGGGTTCAGATACTCGGCGTCAGATAAGACCTTCCATCAGCTCGACGACCATGCGCTTCGCCTCAAGGTCGATCTCGCGTATCACATCCGGGATGGCCGGCAGTAAGACCTCCCCCCGGCCCCCGTGAACGATGAAGACTTCATTGGCGCCGGTCTCCAGAATCTCCACAACTTCACCCAGATGTTCCTCATCGGTGGTCCAGACCTGCAGCCCGATCAGGTCGTCCTGATAGTATTGATCTGCCTCCAGCGGCATGGCTTCGCTGAAGGGTATCAGGATCATCTCGCCGCGTAGTTTCTCGGCGGCTGTGCGGTCATCGTATCCACCGAGTTTGAGAAGCACCCGCTCCTTGTGAAAGCGCACGTTTTCCAGCGGCACAGGCTGCGGGTCTTTCTCATTGAGATACACTGTTTCCAGAAGCGCAAATCGCCCTGGGTAGTCGGTCAAAACTTCAACTACAACCTCACCCCGGACGCCATGGGGCTTGACGATCTGACCAACTGCTATGAATCGGCGCTCTCTGGCAGGCATCAGTCAACGATATTGAGATCGACTCGACCTTTACCTCGCACTGTCGCCGCGGCGCGCAAGAGCTGACGCATAGCGTTCGCTACACGCCCGTTTTTGCCGATGACGCGCCCCATATCTTCCTGGGCAACGTGCAGTTCATACCTCAACATACCCCGGCGTCGTCGCTCGTGTACTCTAACCGCCTCTGGATTCTCCACCAGGGATGTCGCGATGTACTCGACGAGATCTTTCATGCCTTTATGCCGCCTCTTCGTCTTCGGGCGCTAGCAGGCCATGCTCAGCCAGTCGCTCCCGCACCTCCTCCAACGTTTTGCCGCCAACTCCGGGGATCGCGAGGAACTCGGCATCACCCTCGGCGAGTTTGTCCAAAAGATCCTGGGCTGTTTGCAAGCCGGCCTCGTTCAACACGTTGGCTATACGTGTTGGCAGGCCCAACGCCTCTAGCGACATCTCGCCGGCGACAGGTTCCTCAACCACAGGTGCTTCTTCGCCTTCCTCAATGGCCGTGGCCGCTTCTGACGGAGCAGCCTCGGCTTCTTCAGCACCAACGGTCTCTTCTGGCTCTTCCTCCCCGGCCGGTGCCTCAGCGATCTCGGCCTCAGCCACTTCAGCCTCGGCTGCCGCTTCGGCCTCGGTCGCGGCTTCGGCTTCCTCTGCAGCCGCTTCGACGATGGCCTCCGCTTCGGCAACTACCTCTTCGGCCTCGAGGGCCGGCGCCGGCTCAGCCTCTGCCACCTCAGGCTCAGGCACCGCGGGCGCAACCAATTCCTCGATACTCGCACCCTGACGGAGCTGCTTCAGCTTCTCGAAAGTGCCCATCTTTTCCAGCATGCGGGCTACTGCATCTGTCGGCTGTGCACCATGGCTCAGCCAGTACAGGGCGCGGTCTTCCTTAATCACCACCGTCGGTGGATCAGTGCGCGGGTTGTAGTGTCCAATCGTCTCAATAAACCGCCCGTCTCTGGGCGATCGTGCGTCGGCTACCACAACCCGGAAGCTGGTTTGCTTCTTTTTACCAACGCGTCTTAGTCGAATCTTAACCACGTATCAATCTCCTTCGAGAGTATTTATCAGACCAGGTCCGGTCAACCGAACATCCTGCCAAACATTCCTAAGGGCCCCCGCCCTTTTTGCATTTGCTTCATCAATCGCTGCACCTGCCGGAACTGATTCAGCAACTCATTCACCTGCTGAACCGTTGTGCCACTACCACGGGCGATCCGGCGCTTCCGGCTGGCGTTGATGATCTTGGGATTGCGCCGTTCCTCAGGCGTCATTGAGTAGATAATGGCCTCAATCACCTTCAGTTGCTCATCTGTTGCCCCCACCGGCATCTGCCGCTGGATTTGCGCGAAGCCAGGGATCATCTTCATCAGTTCGTCGAGCGGCCCCATTTTTTTGATCTGCTGCAACTGGTTCAGAAAATCAGACAGATCAAATTCCGCCCGCATGAACTTCTCGGCGGCCTTGCGAGCCTCTTCTTCCTCAACCGCCTGCTCGGCGCGCTCGATGAGGCTGAGCATATCGCCCATGCCAAGAATGCGGGATGCCATGCGATCAGGATAGAACGGCTCCAACTGATCAGTCCGCTCGCCGACACCAATGTACTTGATCGGCACGCCGGTAACAGCCCGCATGGACAAAGCCGCACCGCCCCGCGCATCGCCATCGATCTTGGTGAGAATCAGCCCAGTAAGCCCGACTCGCTCGTGGAAGTCCTGGGCCACGCGAACGGCTTCTTGGCCGGTCATCGCATCGGCGACGAGCAGGATTTCCGTCGGATGAACTCTCTCTTTGATGTCAGAGAGTTCCTGCATGAGTTCTTCGTCGATGTTCAGCCGGCCCCCCGTATCAATGAGAACGACGCTATACGCACCGCGTCGGGCTTCTCGCACAGCATTCTCCGCAATGACAGGCGGGGGCACTTTCGTGCCCTCACTATGCACGGGGATATCCAGTTGCCGGCCCAGGGCTTCCAGTTGCTCAATGGCTGCTGGACGGCGCGTGTCCGCCGCAACGAGCAGCGGCTTATGGCCGTTCTTGCGCAGTTGAAGCGCCAGCTTGGCGGCCGTCGTTGTCTTGCCGGAGCCTTGGAGGCCCACCAGCATGATCACGTGCGGCGGCTGACCCGAGAGATCAAGGCGCTCTGCCTCACCCAGCAACTCGACCAACTCTTCGTTGACGATTTTGACGACCTGCTGGGCCGGCGTCAGGCTCTTCATCACCTCCGCACCGATGGCACGCTCTTTGACCCGCTTGACGAAGTCCCTAACGACCTTATAGTTGACGTCGGCTTCGAGCAGCGCCAGCCGGACGTTGCGCATCGCCGCGTCAACATCGGCCTCATTTAGCTTGCCTTTTCGGCCCAGGTTGGCGAAGGTCTCTTGAAGTTTGTCCGAGAGGCTCTCAAACATGCGTCTTTTCCAAGTTTCGCACAACAGGCGACCAGGAATGGTCGCCTGTGAAAGAAACGTCCCCCTTCATTAACAGTGCAATTCTAATCGAGTTTCATTGTTCGGTCAAATGCGACGTCGCAAGGACGTGTTGTCGCTTCGCACTGGTGAACAGCAGAAAGGGGGTGCCGAGAGCGGGAAACGGCCTCGACACCCCACCAGAGAGAGGGAACAGGATATGCAATCAATTCTGCAGTTCTGCCAGCCGCCGGGCCTCCTCGATCCAGCGCCGGGCCATTTCCACAGAGGCCGGGATGACGTTTGGCGCAGCCACGGCCTCTACCAACGCTTCCGGGCTTCGGGAGGCCAGGTCGTTGTACGTGCGGATACCGGCTTCCCGCAGCAATTGCTCATAAACAGGGCCGATGCCCTCGATGGCTTGCAAGTCGTCCAGGCCCTCTGGCGCCGGCCTCTCCGCAGGTTGGGTCGGGGATGTTTGCGCCCCGGCCGGACTTCCTCCCGACGCCGGTTCAAAGGCCGGCCTCCGGGCTCGGCCGCCGGGATATGCAGGATAGCGGCGAATGCCACCTCGGGCCAGAATGACAGCACCTAGCCCCCAACACCCCCCCACCACGAACAGGAGTGAGCCCAAGAACGGGATAAACCGCCATAGCAGCGTAATGAGCAACACACCAAGCACGCCTGATACCAAAGGCAATGGCCGTTCGGTGTCAATAGCCGCCAGGAGGCGTTCACCGATCATTGTTCCCAGAGCAATCCAGCCGAAAAACACAGCTACCACCAATCCAAAGAGCAAGAGCAAGGCGATGGGTATGCCACAGATTGAGATAAACAGTAACGGCAACACCACGATCGCGACAATTGATGTCAGACAGCCCACTCCCACACTGGCAATTGGCTGGTCAGCCGTCATTTGCTTGACCGCATTCGTATGATCAGGGGCGAGGATCAGCAGTAACAGAGCAATGAGTGCCAGGCCGGCAGCAAGCAATCCGTTGGTGAACAACCTGAACAAGAGGGATAGAAATCCAGCGCCGGTACTGACCTCGAGCTGTGGTCGGGGAGTGACCGGTGGCATTGCCGGCACTCCCGGATTGGTGAAGCGGAAGCCTTCAACGATCTCGCCTTTCACGACGGCTCCCTCACTGCGATTCAGTGGCCCACCTCGCACCACGACATCTCCCTCGACGATGGCCGAGTCCCGCAGGTTCACCGGTCCGCCCCAGGCTGTAACATCGCCATCGATCTGGCCGGCGATCGTTATCGGGCCGCCCATAGCCTTCACGTCGCCCTCGACGCGGCCGGCAATAGAGATTGGGCCGCCCACAGCCGTAACATCGCCTTCAACCAGGCCACCGTGCTCCACAGTCAGAGGGCCGCCCACCACAACCAGATCACCATAGACGGTCTCCCCACTTTCAATGGTTACTGACTGGCCAAACACAGTGCGGCCACCCTGAGCTGCTACAGGCGTTGCCGTTGCTGTCAGGATGGCAATAAGAAGCAAAGTGGCAAATATCCAGAAACGTCTCATGGACAGCACTCTCCCATTGTTATCTGGTAGACAGGCCCGCAGATCCGTGGTTTCCAGCGACTGCACAGGCCCCAGGATGTGATATGGATCACCTCTCGTCTCATCTATCACGCATGTTGGCCGGCTGAAGAGCCCCCTGAACGCCGGCGACAACCCCCAGCCACATCCCGATGGCCACCAGAGACACCAGCGCATATAACGCAATCACTCCAGGCGGGACGAAGCTGAGCACGGCTCGACGAATCTCCCAGCCGGCTTCGGCCCAGCGAATGAGAGCACCGCTGAGTTGGAGCAACATGGCTCCCCCGGACCCTGGCATGTCAATCAGGCCGGCCATTGAGCTGAGGCCAACCCCTGCCGCCACAGCCACGAGCAGGAGAAAGCTGGTCCCGGCGAAGAGGGCAAGCGCCCCCGCCCAGAGATTCCGGGCTGGCCGTCGCCGGGGAAGGTGGGCCATCACCTTAGTCGTGAAATTGGAAGGAGGAGAAACCAGCGGCGCAGTCGCGAGAAGTCGATCAACCTGCTGGATCGCCAGCCACTCAGCGCGGCAGGCCGCACAATCAGCCGTATGGGCTAACAGGGCCGCCTGCAGCTCTGAGTTGGCCGGCTGATCCAGGACTTCATCCATCAACTGGCTGGCATCTGCACAATGCATTGCATCAACGCTCCCTTCTGTGGATACGGATTTTCGGTGTCCGGAGGTTCATGCCGTTCGCGGTAGGGCGTCGCTGTGATCACCTCCGCCAACATCCGCCGTGCTCGGTGCAGCCGTGACTTCACCGCGCTGACCGTTGAGTTGGTCATGGCAGCAATATCCTGGTACGAGTAATCGTACCAGTAGCGCAAGACGACTGCCAGACGATAGTCCGGCGGCAAGGTGTTGAGCATTTCTTGAATCTCATTCGCATCTGATCCGCGGATGGCCGACTCTTCGGGGTCTGGGGTTCGCGCCCGTAGCGTCTCCCACGGCGGAAGCTCCTCTACAGACACCCAGTTGATCCGACGCCGGCGCAGTTGGTCGATACAGTAGTTCGACGCGATAGTCAGCAGCCAGGACGAAAATTTCCGTTTCGGATCATATGATGCGAGATGGGCATACGCCCTCAGGAATGTCTCCTGGGCGGCATCTGCAGCATCGTCGGCATTTCCCAACATCCGATAGGCCAGGTTGTACACCGGTCCCTGGTAGGCCTCGACCAGCTTCGCAAACGCCTGCTGGTCCCCTCTTTGGGCCTGCACAATCCAGGTGTGCTCAGCGTTCATCGGGTCCCTCCGTGCACTCAAAAATCCTGTACGAATAGTACCACAAAAGGTTGCAGAGTTCCTGACAACGTGCCTACGCTAAGCTGACGTGAGGGGCTACTGCGCACTACACGCTATGTTTGCCTAAACCGGCCTTCTTTGCTAGCATTGACTCGAAGAAACGGAGGAAGAGTCGTGAATCATCACCCTTATATCGCGGTCGAGGGCGTGATTGGTGTGGGCAAGACCACCCTGGCCCGGTTGATGCAACCTGAATTTGGTGCTCAACTGTTGCTTGAGAAATTCGAAGAGAACCCTTTCCTGGCCGATTTCTATGCCGATCGTGAGCGGTATGCCTTCCAGACCCAGATTTTCTTCCTGCTAAGTCGATATCGACAGCAACAGGCGGTGCCGGCCATGCTTCGGCAGGGTCCGCTCATCAGCGATTACACCTTCATGAAAGACCGCCTCTTCGCCTACCTGAACCTGCGTGGCGACGAGCTGAACGTCTACGAAAGTGTGTACAGCGCCCTGGCAGAGAACATCCCGCTGCCCGATCTGGTGGTCTACCTGCGGGCTGAAACGGATACCCTGATGGAACGGATCGCGATCAGGGACAGACCGTACGAGCGAGACATGGATCGAAGCTACATCGAGGCTCTGAACCGGGCCTATGACGGCTTTTTCACCGCTTACCGTGACTCACCAGTGCTCATCATTGACACGGATGAGCTAAACATCGTGGCTGTGCCAGATGACCTGAATTTCGTGATCGGGCAGGTGCGGGCTGCCGTTGGTCAGGCGGTGTGGCAGGAACCATTGCCGCAGTTAGGCCCGCGAGAAACGCTGACCCTGGCCGAGACAGAACGCCGGCTGGCCGACTTTCAACGCTTCCACCGGGCGCTAGATACCGACAAGGGTTTCATGACCGACGTCTACTTCAACTTCATCTGCCTGCAGGAGGAATTGGGTGAGCTGGCAGCCGAACTCAAGGCCATCTGGTCCGAGACAGCCGACGGGCACGCTGATCAAAACCAGGCGGTGGCGCGCCGGCTGCCGGCCCTTGAGAGCGAGCTGGCCGATTGCCTGGCCTATCTGCTGAAACTGAGCAACTATCTGGGTATTGACCTTGAAGAAGCTTATCTGGCCAAAATGCAACAGAATGTCAGGCGCACATGGCGTGAGAGAGAGGATCGGACGGATGAAATGGTCAATGAATGACGATTCGGTCGAACTCGACGAGATTTTCCACTACGAAGGCACATACGGCGGACCGAGTTCACGCGATGAAATTGTGAGAGCCTTGAAGGAGGCACTGGCCATTCTGGAGGATGCGCCGCACCCGGAATTCGTGTGCACCGGTTTTCGGATCGAGGGGATCTGGCGATGACCAAGCGATTTGTCGCCGTGGCCGGCAACGTTGGCGTCGGCAAGTCCACCCTCACCGCCCTGTTGAGTCAGCGCCTTGGCTGGCGCCCCTTCTACGAGGCTGTTGATGACAACCCGTATCTGAAAGACTTCTACGCAGACATGAAAACCTGGAGCTTTCACTCCCAGATATTCTTCCTCTCACGCCGCCTGCAGCACCACCGCGAGATCATCGACTGCCCCACGTCGGCCGTGCAGGACCGGTCGGTCTACGAGGATGCTGAGATTTTCGCGCGCAACCTGTACCGCCAGGGCCACATGACAGAGCGCGACTACCAGACCTATCGCGAGTTGTACCAGGCGATGAACCTCTTTCTCCCTCCGCCTGATCTCATCGTGTACCTGCAGGCGTCGGTGCCCACACTGCTCCAGCGCATTGCTCAGCGGGGCCGGCCCTATGAACGCGCCATCGAGCCGGCCTACCTGGAGCAGCTCAACGAGCTGTACGACGAATGGGCGCAATCTTTTGATCTGTGCCCCATGCTCACCGTGCCGGCTGACGAGCTGGACTTCGTCATGTACAACACCGATTTAGAGTTCATCGCCGACAAGATCATCGACAGGCTGCAGGGTAAGGAGACTGTGGTGTTCGACACCTGAAGCCTGCATCTGAGTTCTCGGATTTGAGGAAGGGTCGTCAACATGACGGAGGATGTGGCAGTTTTCTTGCTGGACGCCGGCGGCGACTCGTGGCCGGCAGAGGTGGGGCGTCTGCGGTCCCTGTTGGGGGCTCCCAACAACCCCTACCTGTTCCCACGCCACTTCCTCGAAGCCACGTTTCCCAGGATTGGTGGGCAAATTGCTGTTTTTGAGGCAGACGGACGCGCAGTGGGTGTCGGCTTCCTTTTCCCCCGCAACCTCCAGGCCGGCACTCGCGAATTCACACTGCGGTTCCACAAGGCCCATCAAGATGTCCAGATCGAGCCGGCGCAGATGACTTCCAGGGTTGAAGCGCTTCTGGGACCGGCCAGAGTGGTGTTCTACGATCCGCAGGCGGAGCAGCAGTTCGAGAAGACCGCTCAGCCAGTGGGGGGTGTGGAGATCGGCCGGCCTGACCATCACGAAGCCATCGCCATACGCTCTCTCCAGCAACAGATCTGGGGAAGTGAACCGGACGCCCTGTATCCGGTTGACACCTATTCGAGCGGCTTTCGGGCCGGCACGGCCCTGGTGGCGAGACTCGGCGGGAAGCCTGTGGGGTTTCTCCTTGGCTTCTACAAGTTCGACGGTTCACCCCTCCCCCCGACCTGGGCCGGGCAATACCAGCACGCCTTTCGGCTCGAGTCCCAGGTGCTGGGCGTGCTGCGACAGGCACGAGGACGCGGCATCGGAACCGCCCTCAAAACGATTCAGGCCCAGAACGCCCGGCGCGACGGGATTGACGTCGTCAACTGGACCGTCGATCCGCTGCAATACGGCAACGCGCTTCTGAATTTTGTGCGGCTGCGGGCGGTTGCTTTTGACTTCTACCCGGACTACTACGCGTTCAGGAATGAGCTGAATCAGGTGCCGGCCTCGCGGTTTGGCGTGACCTGGCTCGTCAGTTCCCGGCGGGTAGGGCAGGCCCTGGCCGGCCACACGAATGCGACCGTTGTCGATCTGGCCGGCGATTCATCGGTGCCAAGAATTAACAAAGGTTGCGCCGAATCATATTTTGAGGAGGATGCGCCATCGATCGCGATAGAGATACCGGCTGACTGGACTGGCTTACAGAAAAGGGACCTGCAAGAAGCATTGCGGTGGCGGGAAGTGACTGACCGCCTTTTCCAGCACTACCT
>CAYYSH010000087.1:0-10311 GCA_964474265.1 uncultured Anaerolineales bacterium | reverse complement strand
CTCAGAATGACATGGGTTGGCAGGACGAACAATCTCACTGCGTAACTCCTGTCAAATAAGAGGAGCAAGACATCCCCAGATGCCATTCGCACGTAGGCGTGCTTCACTCCTTGGTCGTTATTTGAAAGGTATTGATGTGAGGGGAGGTATCCATTGATGAAAAACGACAAGCCTGTCTTCGCGGTTCTCGGTGCAGGTCATGGCGGCAAAGCTATGGCCGCTGACCTGGCTGTTCGCGGTTTTGAGGTTCGGTTGTTTAACCGTACATTTGAGCGCGTTGAGCCGATCAAGATGCGTGGTGGCATCGAGTTGGAGACAGAGCGCGGGGAGCGATACTTTGGTGCCATAGACATGGTCACATCGGACATGAGCGAAGCACTGGCAGGGGCTGATGTGGTCATGGTCGTGGTGCCGGCGACCGGTCACCGGAATATCGCTGCTCTGTGCGCGCCACATTTGCAGGATGGTCAGATCATAGTGCTCAATCCAGGCCGCACCTGCGGTGCGATGGAATTTCGCCAGGTGCTTAGAGATCAGGGGTGTGGTGCCAGGGTCCTTGTTGCGGAAGCGGAGTCCTTCATCTTTGCCAGTCGCAGTGTGGGGCCGGCTGAGGCGAAGATCTTCCGCACGAAGAACGCTGTGCCGCTGGCCGCGTTGCCGGCGACAGATACGCCGAAAGTTATGGCAGCCCTGAAACTGGCATACCCTCAGTTCATTCCAGCCAAGAACGTCCTGCACACCAGCCTGGACAACATGGGAGCCGTCTTCCACCCTGCTCTGATCATCCTGAACTCGGCGCGTATTGAAAGCACACGTGGGAACTTCGAGTTTTACATCGAAGGCGTTACACCCACTGTAGCTCACATTCTGGAAGTGGTGGATCGGGAGCGGGTCACGGTGGCGGCGGCCCTGGGCATCCGTGCCCTGACTGCTGTGGAATGGCTACACACGGCGTATGCGGCTGTCGGCGATAATCTCTATGAGGCGATCCAGGCCAACCCAGGGTACAGAGGCATCAAAGCTCCTCGTTCCTTGCACCACCGCTACATCATCGAAGATGTGCCGATGAGCCTGGTGCCTATCGCGGCACTGGGAGCGCGCTTCGGTGTGTCAACTCGGGCAATCGATGCCCTCATCAACCTGGCCTCCATTCTTCACCGCACAGATTATCATCGCCATGGGCGCACGCTGGACAAGCTGGGGTTGCAACATTTGAGTGTCACCGAGATTACGCGGTATGTGGAGGAGGGGGAATTGGAGGCCGGCCTCTGAGCAGTCAAACACGTGACTTCACCTGCCTGGCATGGGGGCTGTGGGCGTGAGAGACAGACTCGCTTTGCTGGTGGACATCGGCAGCACTTATACCAAGGTAGTGGTAGTGAACCTGGAAGAGGCCGAGGTCGTTGCTCAGGGGAAGAGTGTCACCACTGTGGATCAGGACGTGACGCTTGGTTTAGAGCGTGCCCTCTCAGTGGCCGGCGTGGAGCATGACGTTTTGCCTCGGTTCGCCTTGCGACTGGCGTGTTCCAGCGCTGCCGGCGGACTGTCGATGGTGGCTGTTGGTCTGGTGCCAGAACTGACCTCGGAGGCCGCTCGCCGGGCGGCGTTGGGAGCCGGCGCTGTTGTCCGCCGGGTGTACAGCTATCAGCTCACGCCCCAGGAGGTCTCCGAGATCGAGGCGTTGCACCCCGACATTCTGCTCCTGGCCGGCGGCACCGATGGCGGGGAGGCGAAGACCATCGTTCACAATGCTCGCATGCTGGCGGAGTCGTCACTACGAGTGCCGGTGGTGGTGGCCGGCAACAAGGCCGTCGGGGAGCAGGTGACCGCCATCCTGCGCTCCCACGGCGTGGACGCGCGGCTCACCGAAAACGTGATGCCCCGGCTCAACACCCTGAACGTGGAGCCGGCCCAGCAGGCCATTCGCCAGGTGTTCCTGGAGCGGATCGTGCACGCCAAAGGGCTGGATCGCGTCGAGGAGATGCTGGAAGCGGTGGCCATGCCCACGCCGGCCGCGGTCCTGGCCGGCGCGCGCCTCCTGGCCGATGGCATAGCCGATGGTGTTGAGGAGGATGGCTGGGGGGAGCTGATGGTCGTGGATGTGGGTGGGGCGACGACCGACGTCCATTCTGTGGCGGACGGTCTGCCTACTCGCTCCAATGTCATCCGCCGTGGTCTTCCGGAACCGCGTGTAAAGCGCACAGTGGAGGGCGACCTGGGCCTGCGGGTCAGTGCACCCTCTCTCCTGGCTGCTCTGGGTGAGCCTGTGGTGCGCCGCGCCCTGGGGGACAGCCGTGCTCCGGACTTGCGAGATCTCACTGAGCAGTTGAGCCAGGACGTGGCTCGCCTGCCGATAAGCGAGCAAGATTGGACGCTGGACGCCGTGCTCGCACGAGGGGCGGTGGAGCGGGCGGTGGCCCGACATGTGGGTCGCCTGGAAGAACTTGTGACCCCACGTGGACTGGTGTGGGTGCAGCGGGGCAAGGACCTGAGCCAGGTGGGCACGGTAGTGGGCACAGGAGGTGTTTTCGCTCATCATCCGCAGGCCGGCAACATTCTCCAGGGCGCTTTTGCTGAAAGGCGTGATCCTTTGTTGCTGGTCCCGTTGCAGCCGCAGTTCTACTTGGATCAGCGTTACATCTTCTGGGCCGCCGGCCTCCTGGCAGAGTACGAACCCTTTGTCGGGCTCAAGTTGTTGAAGCGCTATCTCGTAGCTTGTGAGGAGTTGGTGGAAGCAATGTAGGAGGATGTCAATGGCTACCAAGATACTCGGTGGTGCGCTAGGCGACTGTGTTCACATTGCTGGTATCACCCAGTTTCTGCGTCTCGCAGAGGAGTTGGGTTATCAGACGGAGTTTACTGGGCCGGCCACTTCAGTTGAGGGGTTCATCGCCGCTGCCCAAGAGGTGGATCCGGACATCATCGGGGTCAGCTATCGCTTGACCCCAGAGAACGCAGCCTTGTTGCTCGCGGATTTCAAGCGTGCTGTGGAGGAGGCCGGCCTGGCTCACAAGCGCTTTGTCTTCGGAGGTACGCCGCCGGTAGCCGACGTTGCTCGGAGAACAGGTCTCTTCGAAGCTGTCTTCGATGGTCGAGACCCGGTGGAGGCGGTCGTTGCTTACCTGAAGGGCACTCCGTTGCACGAGATGAAAGCTGAAGACTTCCCACAGGAGGTGATCGAGCGCATCCGCTGGAAAGCGCCGTTCCCGATTCTACGCCACCATTTCGGCATTCCGGCCGAGTCCATCGATCCAACGGTAGAAGGGATCGAGAAGATTGCCGAGGCAGCCGTGCTGGATGTGGTATCGCTGGGGGCGGACCAGGATGCTCAGGAGAACTTCTTCCATCCGGAACGGCAAGATCCGAAGGCGAAGGGGGCCGGCGGCGTCCCCTTCCGCTCCGAGGCGGATCTGGAGCGGCTGTACCAGGCCAGCCGGCGGGGCAACTACCCCTTGATGCGCTCCTATTCGGGCACGGCAGACCACATTCGCTACGCTGAGATGCTGCGGCGAACCATCCGCAATGCCTGGTGTGCCACCTCACTGTTCTGGTTCAATGACATGGATGGGCGCGGCCCCTCGCCGCTGGAGCAGTCCATCCGCGAGCACATTGAGTTGATGCGCTGGCACGGCGAGCGCAACGTCCCGGTGGAGGGCAATGAGCCTTACCATTGGGGCCTGCGAGATGCCCACGATGTCGTGGTTTGCGCGGCGTCGTACATTTACGCCCACGTGGCTAAGAAGGCCGGCGTCAAAGACTACATCGCTACCTACATGTTCGAGACGCCGCCGCACCTCTCGAACAAGATGGACCTGGCCAAGGCCCTGGCCCAGATCGAGCTGGCGGAGTCCCACGCAGATGACGATTTCCGCATCTGGCGGCAGACGCGCACAGGCTTGATCAGCTACCCGGTGGATACGCATCACGCCCGTGCTCATCTGGCCCAGTCCGTCTATCTGCAGATGGCCCTCCGTCCGTCCATCGTGCATGTGGTCGGCTACACCGAGGCCGACCACGCCGCCAGGGCCGATGAGGTCATCGAAAGCTGCAAGATGGCCAATTGGGTCATCCAGACTTCTCTGAAGGGTGCACCCGACATGACGGCTGACCCCGAGGTCCAGCGTCGGAAAGACCAGTTGGTGGAGGAGACGATGGTGCTGATCGATGCCATCCGGCAACTGGGGGAAGGACGGGTTGACGACCCGCTGTCCGACCCTGCTACGCTGGCCTATGCGGTCAAGATCGGGCTGTTGGATGCACCGCAATTGAAAAACAACCCCTACGCACCGGGACTGCTCAGGACACGTTCCGTCAACGGGGCGATTGTGGCGGTGGATGAGGAAGGGGAGGTCTTGAGTGAAATGGAGCGCATAGCGCGGGTATTCGATCGGGTGGAAAAGGCGTTCACCGAGGAGGGGATGTCATAAGCCTGATGCAATGTCGGGGTGGCATCTCGTAAGGTCTCGTTGCTGTTGCCTGGTTATGCTAAATAAAACTCATCACGCTCGCCGGCGATCACCGCGCGATGGGCCGGCAACATGGCTACGTGGACCCACATATGACCACCATCTCATTGGGGCTTTATCTTCCCCGTGCCGGCAAGTTGCTTTTTGCGGATGGGCGGCCGTGCCAGACAGCATTTTGCGCATGGTCAGTGGGGTGAGCGCGTTCCGGCCGTCTGCTCCACGTATGCTTCTGGAGGACTTTGAGAATGGGTACAGAGCTGATAGAGATTCAACGATGGGTGGCGGATGAGGTGCCGACTGAGGGTGCCATTCGGCGCATTTTGCACGACGCCGGCCTGCAGCCATACCGCTGGTCGAACGCACCGGGCGACATTTATGGGGCACATTCGCATCCATATCACAAGGTGATTTACGTCGTGGAGGGTTCTATCATCTTTGGCTTGCCGGACCGGGGCGAGGAGGTTGTGCTCCACCCGGGCGATCGGCTGGACCTGCCGGCCGGCGTGCGGCATAGCGCTGTCGTCGGTCCCCAGGGCGTCGTCTGCCTGGAGGCGCATCGCTGAAAGGTGGTTGACACCCCTTCTAACTCGTGCTATACTGCATCTGCTCAACGGGGAGCGAGCGCCACGATCGAGCTCCCCGCCATTTGTGAATGTCGGATCAGTTCCTCGACACCTGACGCCTGCTGCTTTCTTTTGATCCGGTGATGGGATCGAGTCGCCATCAGCTAACCGAAAGTCGCTCAGCCGGCCTTTTGCCTCCCACCGGTACCATAAATGTGTGCTGTCCATCGATCACATAGTTCATCCAAGGAGGAGACATTCATGCGTAACCGATATGTGTTGTTGGCACTTCTCGTTCTTCTGACGCTTGTGGCCACTCAATGTGTGGCACCAACGCCTGCCCAGCAAGCAACCGCACCCGAGGCCGCGCCGGCCAAGCAATACAAGCTGGCGGCCATCCTACCTGGGGTCATCACCGACGCTGACTACAACACCCTGGGCTACATCGGTGTCACAACGGTGCAGAAAGACCTGGGCATCGAAGTCGCCTACTCCGAGAGCGTGGCCGTCCCGGACGTTGAACGCGTCATGCGCGAATATATCGACGACGGGTTCAATATCATCTTCACGCATGGGGGACAGTTCGTCTCGCAAACCAAAGACCTGGCCACGCAATTCCCGGATGTCTACTTCATTGCTGAAGGTGACGCGCCCGTTGAGGATGCCCCGCCAAACTTCTGGATCATCGACCGAAACTTCCACATCGGCTTCTACGCCATTGGTGCTCTGGCTGCTAAGCAGACTCAGACCGGCAAGATCGGTTACATCGGCGGTTTGACGCTCCCGTTCTCGTATGCAGAGGTGCATGCCATGCAGCAGGCAATCGACGATCTGGGCCTCGACGTTGAGCTCAAGCCGGTGTGGGCCGGCGACTTCAATGATCCTACCAAGGCCCGTGAGTTGACCGACGCCATGATTGCCGAGGGGGCGGATGTGATTGTGGGCTCCCTCAATCTGGGTATGTTTGGCTTGTTTGAGGCTGTTAAGAATGCTCCTGGCCAGGTTTGGGCGACGGCAAAATACACCGACAAGTCCAACTTCGCACCAGACAACTACATCACCTCAGTCCTCTATGATTGGGCCGGCCCGCTGAAGGACATCGTGCAGAAGATCATGAATGGCGAAAGCGGTGGGTACTATCCCCTGGGCTTTGAGACGGGTGTGGCCCTGCAGATGCCTCTTCGCAACGTGTCCGACGAGCTGAATACCGAGATCGAGCAGATCATTGCGGACATCCAGGCTGGCAAGATCGAGGTCGTCAAGGACACGACCCCTATCGAGTAACAGTAAGCAGTTATCAGTAGACAGTAAACAGTGATCAGTGGTAGTTATCGGCGTCACTGATCACTGTTTACTGACCACAATCACTGATCACTGACTTGTGGCATTCAATGAAGAACTCAACCATACTGGAAATGAGAGGCGTCCGAAAGTCCTTCGGGACGGTTGTCGCCCTGGACGATGTCAGTCTGCAACTGGACCGGCGGGAGATTCACGGTCTTCTGGGTGGGAATGGTGCCGGCAAGACGACGCTGATGAACATCCTCTACGGGCTATACAAACCCGATGCCGGCGAAATCTACCTGCATGGCCGAAAAGTGGGAATTCACTCGCCCAAGGACGCCATCAGGCTTGGCATCGGGATGGTACACCAGCACTTCCTTCAAGTTGAGAGCTACACAGTTGCCGAAAACATCGTTCTTGGCACACCTCTGAAGAATTGGCCAACGTTAAGCCTTGAGGCGCAAGAGCAGAAAATCCAGAGCCTGTCGGAGCGGTTCGGATTGGAGGTTGATCCGCGTGCCCGGATAGAAGAGCTCCCGATGGGGGTGCGCCAGAAAGTTGAAATTCTCAAGGCGCTCTATCGAGGTGTTGAAATCCTCATCCTGGACGAGCCGACCACGAACCTCACGCCGCAGGAAGTCGATTCGCTCTTTCAATCCCTGAAAGCCATGGTCGAGGACGGGATGAGTGTTGTCTTCATCACCCACAAGTTACGAGAGGTGCTGAGCGTCTGCGATAGGATTTCAGTGCTCAGGGATGGCAGGAATGTCCTCACTACAACCCGCGATGAAGCTTCTGAAGAGTCCCTGGTCAGGGCGATGGTCGGTGAGGGGTTAGACATCGAGAAAAGCGTGCTGTTCTCTGCCGCCGGCCTCGATCAGGCAGCACGGGAGGTGGGCCAAAAGCCGGTTGTGCAGGTTCAGGGACTGCGGGTTGTCAGCCAGGACGGGGTGCCGCTGGTGCAAGACTGCTCCTTCCAGGTCCGCGAGAAAGAGATCCTCGGTATTGCGGGTGTGGCCGGCAATGGCCAAAAGGAACTGGCTGAGAGCCTGGTCGGGATACGGCCGATTGCCGGCGGAAGGGTGCTGATTGATGGGATCGATGTTACTCAAACTGATGTCCGTGATCTGCTGGCGAGAGGCGTGGCATATATTCCGGAAGACCGCCTGCAAGACGGGTTCTTGCCGGCGGCCACTGTGGCGCAGAATCTCATCCTGGGCGCGCATCGCCATGAGCCGTACAGCAGGGGTGGCTTCCTGGACTGGAAGGCCATTTTCCGGGCTGCCAGGCAACTGATTGTCGAATATGATATCAAAACGACCGGTCCAGGAGAGACAGCCGCGAATCTATCGGGCGGCAATATTCAGCGTGTGATGCTGGCCAGGGCCTTTTCGCGCCCGGTGAAATTCCTCGTTGCGCATAACCCGACACGGGGTCTCGACATCCGATCGATGGAGTTTGTCTACTCGAAGCTTGTGGAGCGGAAGAAGCAAGGCATGGCGACGCTGCTTCTCTCCGAAGACCTGGATGAGCTGCTTCTCCTGTGTGATCGGATCGCCACCATTTACCGGGGTGAGATCGTCGGCCTTCTCGACAGGCACGAGTTCGATACATACGAGATTGGACGGATGATGAGTGGCGTTCGCTGAACGCAGGATGTTCACGATCCAGAGCTTTGAAATGAGCCATGAGTTGGTTTTCATGTTTTGTGGCATGAAATACGAAGTGCGAGGATGAGCCAGGGAACGAGATCTTTAGCCGGCAGTTTGATTCCTTACGTCGTAGCTGTGGCGGCCTCCTTTGCTGCAGCAGGGATATTCATTGCTGCCATGGGCTTCGACGTGCCTAAGGCGTACACCACCATTCTACTGACTTCTTTCAGAACCCCCAATGGGTTTGTTCAAACCCTTCTGAAGTTCGTCCCGTTGTTGCTCCAGGCGCTGGCCTTTACTGTGCCCCTGGCCGCCGGCAAGTTCAACATCGGGGGGGAAGGACAACTTATCGTCGGGGCAATTGGGGCCACGGCCGTCGGCATTGTGTTCGCCGGCCTTCCTGCCATCATCCTTCTGCCCATGGTGATCCTGGCCGGCGTTCTCTTCGGTAGCTTGTGGGCGGCCATCCCTGCCTGGCTGCTGTATCGTTTTAACATCAACGAGATTCTCACTACCGTGCTGATGAACTTCGTGGCTTTCAGCCTGATCGATTACGTAGCGACGGCGGTGTGGCGTGATGCGGCAGCCGGCCATCCCACCACGATTCCTATCGGTGCTGGTGGTGAGTTGCCCCTGCTGATTTCCAGGCCGCCTCTCCATTCGGGGATTGTCATTGCAATCATTGTCGCAGTGGCCGTGTACGTTTACACGAATCGGACGGCCGCCGGCTACGAATTGGTGGCGACTGGCGCTAATCCGAGAGCGGCCATGGTTCACGGGATCAATGTCCGCCGCATGTTTCTGCTCTCTTTGATCCTGGGGGGTGCGCTGGCTGGTCTCTCGGGCGCTATCGAGGTGGCCGGCGTACAGCATCGGCTGATCGAAGGACTACAATCGAACTATTTGCTGTTGGGGATCATCATCGGTCTTATCGCCAAAGGCAATAACCTGGCTGTGCCGTTTGTAGCGTTCTTCATCGCCGTCCTTGAAGTCGGTGCCAGTGCTCTACAACGCACGATGATGATCCCGGTCGAGATGGTCTTCATCGTCGAAGCGCTGGTGCTTCTGTTTGTGTTGTTGTCGGACGTGGTCAGGAGGTCATAAACCAGTGGGAGGGTTTGAGATACAAGTTGTGAACTTCGCCCGGTTGGTGATGCTGGCGCTAGTTCCCTACGTCCTCACGAGCCAGGGAACCATGTTGGGCGGCCAAACAGGCCTTTTCAATGTGGCCCAGGAGGGAATTATGCTTGTCGGAGCGTCTGTGGGATTCCTGGGCGCTTATCTGTACGGAAGCTTGCTGTACGGCGTTCTCCTGGCGATGGTAGCCGGCGGCCTCTTCGGCCTGGCCCTGGCATACTTCACGACCACACTGAAAATGAATCAATTTGTCATTGGCCTGGCATTGTTCTTCTTTGCCTTGGGGCTCTCAACCTTTTTCTACAAGATTGTGGTGGGCGTCACTTTGCAGCCGCCACTCATTCCTACGCTCAAGAGCGTGGCCATACCAGGACTCAGCCGAATTCCAGTCCTGGGGGAGATTCTCTTCAACCAGAATGTCCTGGTGTACGTGGCGATTCTGTTGTCCGCATTTCTCTACTACCTGCTCTACAAGACAAGCATTGGCCTGGAGTTGAGGGCAGTCGGTGAGAACCCGAAGGCGGCCGATAGCCTTGGTGTCAATGTCGCGCTGATGCGGTACGTGACCGCCATTGTGGGGGGCATGTTGATGGGCATTGCCGGCGCATACCTGCCGATGGTCTACACTGGCACATTCACTGAAGGGATGGTACAGGGCAGGGGCTGGATCTCGATTGCTCTAACCTTCTTTGGCGGTTGGAGTCCACACCTGATCTTTTTGGGATCCTTGTTCTTCGCTGGTGTGGAGGTCTTGGCTCTCAGAGTGCAAATTGGGCGAATTGGTGTCCCATATCAGTTCCTGCTCATGCTGCCCTATGTTGCTACCATTCTGGTCATGATGTTTGCCTTTCGCTGGGTGAGGGCGCCGGCCTTTCTGGGGCAGAACTACGATCGCGAAAGGCGGAGCCTTACCTAGGTTCTCGGTCCAAAAAGGTTGTCGTGTACACCCCGTGGGTGTATAATTTAATCCGTGAGAGCCATGTATGAATGCTTGTCACACGGGCGCCATGCTCTGAGGCGCGTTCATGTAGCTTGATCACTCAATTCACGATCCCCCTTTTGGAGACCTTGCCGTGACAGCCATCAAAGTCGAAATCCGACCCGGTGCCTATTACGACTCTGTCGTCCTCATGCAATTGCAGCGCTCCCTGGCCGGCCTGCCCGGCGTGCTAGACGCGGGCGTGGTCATGGGCACCGACGCCAACAAGG
>CAYYSH010000086.1:0-10427 GCA_964474265.1 uncultured Anaerolineales bacterium | reverse complement strand
AGGCAACATCTCTCCTGACGGCCCCTGCAAGAACACGTCTGCGATGCGGGTCGCGCCGCTGGGATTGGGGTTCACTTCGATAATGGACGCGCCATGGTTGGCGGCTTCGTACGGCAGCAAGGCCGCCGGCTGCACCACTGCCGACGTCCCAACAACCAACATAGCGTCGCATTGCCGGCTCTCCTGAATGGCCCGCTCCAGGGCGTGAGCCGGCAAGAATTCGCCGAACCACACAACATCCGGGCGCACCAGACTTCCACACTGTGGGCACGCCGGCGGGGCATGATCGCCGTCCCCTAATTCCTCCAGGCGAACGGGATGGCCGTTGTCGAAGCACTTGTAGCGGTAGATGTTTCCATGAAGCTCGATGATGTCAGTGCTGCCGGCACGACGATGCAGGTCATCTACATTCTGAGTGACAACCACAACTCGCGGCACCAGCTTTTCCAGTTCTGCGATTGCCAGGTGGCCGGCATTGGGCTCCACATCGCCGTAGAGCGTCCGCCGATAAGCATACCAGCGCCAGACCAACTCCGGATTGCGGCGGAATCCCTCGGGCGACGCCAGTTCTTCGGGGTCATATCTGGCCCACAAGCCCTCCTGGGCATCGCGGAAGGTAGGGAGTCCGCTCTCCTTGGAGACGCCGGCGCCGGTGAAAACCACGACGTGCTGGGCCCTGGCGATAAGGGCAGCCGCTTGTTCGATGCGCTCTTTCATTCGAGGACTCCTGGAGTGGAATTGTCGATTTCCGAGGCCGCGCTAGCTACGCCTATTGCTGCTGGGAGCTCTGGCCGGCGGACGACGGCGATGAGGCGCTGCCTGCTCACCGTTCTGCAATGCGTGAGACAAGGTTCCGTTTGACGGTTTCGTCCGATGCGCTACAATTGCCGTAACACGAGGAGGAACTCATTGTGCCTGTGATGAACTATCTGTTCTGTGGCCTGCACGGATACGTGTTCGTGCTGGCATTGTTGATCACATTTTCAGCCTGGCAAAGCCGGCTGCGCTGGGTTGGTCTTGTCATCAGCGCACTGTCGTTCCTATTCGCTGTCACCCCACTCTTCAACCCCGTCTGGGTGGCAACACTTCAACTCCCTGGCAAGGTCGCGATTCTGGTTGGCGCTCTGCTCATTACCCTGCTGACCAAGCGCACTGACACGCGGTACATCGGGTTTCTACTTATTGTGGCAGCCGGCGGAGCCGTATTCGCGCAGTTCATCGCATTCTAAAATTCAGCCTCTCGCCAGAAGCTCACAGGCCGGCGTATCAGGGCACCCAGGAGCCTTGTGCTCCGGGACCCAGGGGGGCGATGTATGCCCGAGATGGTTTTATTGTCTTGCGGCGGCGGGGTCAGGTCTCGCCGAGGTAGGCTTTGCGCACGCTCTCATCAGCCCGCAGTTGCTCGGCCGTGCCTTCAAGGACGATGTTGCCCGTCTGCAACACATATCCACGGTTCGCAACGGTCAGGGCCATCCGGGCATTCTGCTCAACAAGCAGAATGGTCGTGCCCTGCTCGTTGAGTTCCCGGATTGTGTCAAAGATTTGCTCAACAAGAATAGGCGCAAGCCCCATCGAGGGCTCGTCCAGCAGCATCAGGCGAGGACGGGTCATGAGTGCCCGTCCGATGGCGAGCATTTGCTGCTCACCACCCGAGAGGGTGCCGGCCACCTGATTGCGGCGCTCCTTGAGGCGAGGAAACAGCGCGAAGACACGTTCCAGGTCTTCCTGAATGCCATTCCGATCAGAGCGGGTGTAGGCCCCCATGTCCAGGTTTTCCTGGACGGTCAGGCGCGCGAAAATGCGCCGGCCCTCGGGGACGTGAGCCACACCCTGTTCCACGATCTCATGTGGTTTGAACTGGCGCAGGTCTTTCCCTTCCAGCGTAATCGTGCCCTCACGCGGTATGAGTAGGCCACTGATGGTGATCAACGTTGTACTTTTGCCGGCCCCGTTAGCCCCGATGAGGGTCACGATCTCGCCCTCGTCAACGGTCAGGGAGATGCCCTTGAGAGCATGGATGTTCCCGTAGTACGCATGAACGTTGTCAACTTCGAGCATCGCCATCGGCAACTACTCCGCTGAAACTGATGTCGCAACAGGTTCGGCGGCCGCAGGTTCGGCGGCGCCACGACCCAGGTAAGCCTCGATCACACGGGGGTTCCGCTGGATTTCAGCCGGCGGGCCCTCAGCAATCTTCTCGCCATAGTCCAGCACGGCAATCCGTTCAGAGATGCTCATAACGACGTGCATGTCGTGCTCAATGAGCAGGATGGTGATCCCGAGTTCATCGCGTAGCCGTTGGATGAAGGCGATCATCTCGTCGGTTTCACGGGGGTTCATCCCCGCCGTGGGCTCATCCAGAAGCAGCAGTTTGGGCCGGCTGGCCAGGGCCCGCGCAATCTCTAGCCGGCGCTGGTCGCCATAGGGCAGATTCTTGGCCAGCACATCGCCTTTGCCTTGCAGGCCCACGAAGCGCAGCAGCCGGCGTGCTTCCTCCAGGGCCTGCGCTTCTTCTCGGCGAGTGCCGGGGGTGCCTAGCACCGCGCCAATCCACGACGACTTCAACAGCGGATCCTGGCCGACCAACACGTTCTCAATCGCGGTCATGTTGGCAAACAGCCGAATGTTCTGATAGGTGCGGGTGATTCCCAGGCGAGTGATCAGGTCTGGCGGCAGGTTATGGATGGCACGGCCGTTGAACAGGATTTCTCCTTCATCCACCTTGTAAAAGCCGGTGACGCAATTGAAGAAAGTGGTTTTGCCGGCCCCGTTCGGGCCGATCACGCTGAAAATCGAGTGCTCGCGGATATTCAGGTCCAGTTTACTGACTGCCACCAGGCCCCCGAACCGCTTTGTGACTTGCTTGGCTACCAAGATATCCATGATTCAGGCTCCGCTCAGTATTAGACTAACCCTCGCTAGTTCGGATCTCCAGTCGTCGGCTGAGCGACCAGGGTCGGTTTGACAGGTTCCATCTCTTCCGCGCCGGCATGCAACTCGCGCCGGCGCACCGCCGATGGCCAGAAACCCTCTGGCTTGACAATCATCATCACAATGAGCAGGGCACCGTACATCAGCATCCGGTACTCGGCGAATTCGCGTAGCAGCTCCGGCAAACCAATGAGGATGAGCGCTCCAACGAAGACGCCGGGAAGACTGCCCATTCCGCCGACGATTATGAGGCTCAGCACGTAGATGGAGATCAGCAGGTTGAAGCTATGAGGGAAGATGGAACTCAGTTTGCTAGCAAAAATGGCGCCGCTGAGTCCGGCAAAGGAGCCCCCCATAGCAAAAGCCAGCAACTTGGTTTTCACCAGGTTGATGCCCATCGCCTCGGCGACGTCCTCGTCCTCACGCATCGCCATCCATTGGCGCCCCAAACGCGAGTCCCGTAACCGCCAGGAGATGAAAGCAACCACCAAACAGGCGGCCAATATCAGATAGTATAACTCTTCCGGCCCCTTGAACACGAAGTTACCAATGGCCGGCTTGGGGATATACAAGATGCCCTGTGCGCCACCAATCCATGGACGCAAGAAGTCGGATAGGACCAGGATGCGGATAATCTCGCCGAAGCCCAGGGTGACAATGGCCAGGTAATCACCCCGCATCCGCAATACCGGAACCCCAAGCACGATGCCGGCCACCACGCACGCCAAGACCGAGAATGGCAGCGCCTGCCAGAACGTGAAGCCGGCAATGCCCAACTCGCTCTCCGAGGTCAGCACGCCCATGGTGTACGCACCGATGGCGAAGAAGGCAACGTAACCCAGGTCAAGCAGGCCGGCAAATCCAACCACAATGTTCAGCCCCAATCCCATCAGAATGTATAGGCCAACATTGTCCAGCACTTCCGTGAGGTAGGTGCCGAGAAGGGAGGGAATCAGCAGCGCTATCACCACTCCAAGGCCCAGGGTCAACCACCGCAGGCTCTTTTGCTGGCTTGCCGGCAGCGCCTCTATCCGTTGCCGGACAGTGTCCGACCGCCAGCTCCAAGCCAGGTTCAGGCCGGCTATCAGCAGGAAAGCCACCGCCGTGCCGGGCACCGACAGGCCGCGTGTGGGAAACAAGAATTTCTTGACAGCCCCGCTGACCCCCTTGCTGCCCAGGACAAGGCTTAGCACCTCTGACAGGAGCCCCACCAGGAGTACCACACTGGATGCCAGAACCAACGCCCGGCGAAGGTTGGCCGGCAACAGATACAGCGCAGCACCCAGCAGGCCCAACGCCCCCATTAAGCCGAACAGTATAAGCACCCCGGTGGACTGTGTCTGATCGAAGGTCAGGATTTTCAGCAGTCCTGGCGACGCGTTCAGCAGGAAACGCCGTAGGTTCAACGGTTCGGCCACGTATACCAGCACAGCCACTGGAGCTGCAGTCAGCAGACCGGCCAATAGCCCCCCCACCAGATTTCGGAGCCGGCCGGCAGCCGCGTTGCTCCGCGCGAGCAGGTAGCCGATGCCGGCAGCCGGGAGCAGCAGCAGGATGATCCCCAGCGACACCACCCCCCCGATAATGTCCCGCTCGCTGAACGTCTCCACCATGCCAATCAGACTGATGGAGAGGCTGGTGAGGCCGCTGATCAACCCGAGTTTGATTGTGTCACGCCAGTTGTACACACCCCGTTCGTTCATGGTCAACCCTCTGTCTTACGCCTTCTTCTCCGCCAGACGCTCACCCAGGATACCGGTCGGGCGGAAGATCAGAACCAGGACCAACATCGTGAAGGCGATCACATCCTTAAGCTGATAGGGAGCGACGATGCCCAGACCCTCCAGGAAGAGGCTCGGACCAACGGATTCGAAGATGCCCAGGAACAACCCGCCCAGCATCGCGCCTGGCACGCTGCCAATCCCGCCTAACACGGCCGCCGTGAAGGCTTTGATGCCGGGAATGAATCCCATGAAGAAGTTAACCTGCCGAAATAGCAGAGCGTAGAGCACGCCGGCAGCGCCGGCCAGCGCTGCACCAACGGCAAAGGTGATCACAATCACCTGATCCACGTCAATACCCATCAGCGCCGCCGCGTCTTTATCTTCCGCTACGGCCCGCATCGCTTTGCCGGTCTTGGTCCGCTGGACGAAAATATACAGGCCGATCAGCATCAGCAGAGATGCGATAATCACGACACCCTGGGTCTTTAGTATCTCGATGCTGCCCAGGGACCATTTGCCCTTCAGGATGTCTACCTGTGGAAACGCGGTCACACCCGACCCCAACAGGCCGCGCATGAAATATTCCCAGAAGAATGAGGCGCCAATGGCTGTGATCAGTGGCACCAGACGGGGCGCCCGTCTTAACGGACGATAGGCCACCCGTTCGGTGAGCACAGCTACGCCGGTGGAAACCGCCGCAGCGACCAGCGTGATGATCAGCAGTGCTACGATTGGTGAACGGTTGATGAAGCCAGAATCCCCCATCGGTACGGCCACGAAAACCGTAGCCGTAAATACGCCGGCCATCATGAAGTCGCCGTGGGCAAAGTTGATCATGAACAGCACGCCGTACACCAGCGTGTAGCCCAGTGCAATCAGCGCATACACACTACCCTGGGCTAGGCCAAAGACAATGAAGTTCAGCCACTGCTCCGAGCTGTACTTGCCGGCTTGCAGGCTGCGGAATGAGCCGACGATCACAAGTACCAGGATGACTGCACGGAACAACCACAGAATTGCACCAATGGTGTCGAAATACCTAAAACGTTCACGCATCAAGTGCCTCCATGAATAGCGCGGGGATGAACTCGGAGAGTATGGCGTCGTTCATCCCCTCTTAGCGTCTGCCACCTGACAAACGTCCGTGGTGGCGACCATCGCGGGATGAAGCACGTCGACGTCGTTACCACGGATCTCGCGGGCAGGTCCTTACGCCTGCAACTGGCCGGCCATTGTCGCGCCGGCCTTCAAGGCAATGAATGGCGGTTCGGGAGTGCCTGTTGTATAAATTCCAATTATCTTAGCATAGGACAAAGTGATGGTCAAGGGCGAGACCGTTCCACTGTTCATCAGGGCAACTGCATCTTCATGCAGAGAGGATGGCCGGTGTTCAAACTGATGAAACTTGCCCCATGCAGAATGAGATCCCAGCGCCGCCCCTGAAAGGCCGCTCACTCCTCCTCTGCGCGATCCTGCAACTCCATCACTCGCCTCTCTGCGTTGTGGGTCGATCCGAGTGATCGGAAGGCGTAGAGAAAGGTGGCTACACCTACGACAGCAAATATGATGAAGTATATCCAGAGCGTGGACACAGGCAACAACTCCCTAAGCGCTTAATTGCTCCTGCGCACTGCGCAAAGCAATGCGCGTTCGTTCCAATCGCATGCGGTTGAGCAAGAGATAGACGTACAAAACCGTAAATGCTATCAGCGAGATCACCAGTACAACGATCATGACCGGCTCGATGGCCGGCCCACCCTCGCGAAGAACCACGGGCGAGGGGTGTTGGGTGCGCCAGATGCGCACTGCAAAGTGGTTGAGAACGATCACGGGCACTCCAACTATGGCAATCACCGCCGAAAGCCGGGCCTGCTGTGGTCCTGGATCGGTGTATGACCGAAGCATCAGATAGGCTACATACAGGAACCACAGAAACAGCGTGAGTGTCAGCCGCATATCCCCCCAGGTCCACCAAATCCCCCAGAAGGACTTGGCCCACAGACTACCAGTAATCAATGCCAGTGTCGTGAATACCACGCCCAGCTCTGCAGATGCCAGCGCAACAACATCCCACTGGCGGTTGCGCGTGATGAGATAGACGATACTTGCTATGAAAACGACAGTGAAGGCCAAATATGCGGTCCAGGCCGAGGGGACGTGAAAGTAGAAGATTCGGAAAGCGTCGCCGAGAAGCTGTTCAGGGGGCGAAAAAATAAGGGCCCCGTAGAGCGCGACCAGCATCAAGACCAGAGCTCCCCCGCCTGTAATTCGACTCCAGCGCTCAAGTTGATCATTCATACCATTCCTCCACCCATTCATGCTTCTACAACAAATTCGAAACTTAGCCAGGCCACGACGAACAAGATGGCGTCGTAAGCCAGTAGCACACCCAGTTCAGGTGTAAGTGTACTCAGTGCATCGCCGCGCAGGACATTTCCTGTGGCCTGTACGGCGACGATGATGACCGGTATCAACATCGGGAAAAGCAACACCGGTAGCATAACCTCTCTGGCACGTGTGTGCATCGCCACAGCGGCCAGAAGAGTGCCCACTGCAGCGAAGCCAATCGTTCCCAGAATCACGATGGGCACGATGGACACAAGCCGAACTCCCGACATGTTAAAGAGCACCCCGAACATCGGGAGTAAGATGGCTTCAGCGATGAGCATCAACAGGATGTTCGCTGTGGCCTTTCCCAGGTAGATGGCACTGCGGTCCACCGGGGCCAGCATCAGGCCGGCCAGCGAGCCACGATCCTTCTCCACGGCGAACGAGCGGTTCAGCCCTAGCGTTCCCGAGAAGGTGAACGCCACCCACAGAATGCCCGGCGCAACGGTCGGCAGGTCAACGCGCTGCAACTCAAACGCGAAGTTGAAGATCACGATGGTCAGCAGTGAGAAGACCAGCGTCGCACTGATCACCTCCTTGCCACGCCATTCTGTGAGCAGGTCCTTGCCGGCGATGGTGCCGGCCTTCTTCAGATATCCGCTTGCCTCGGCGGCCCATCCCTGAGCCGCCGGGATCTCACGCCGCCTGGGCCACGTAGTGGCGATAGATGGCTCCGAAGTCTTCTCCATCGATCTCCTCTCGCGATGCGCGATAGGCCACGCGACCGCGTGCCAGAATGGCAACTTCGTCACACAGTGCCAGACCGCGCTCCAGATTGTGAGTTGCCAGGACGATAGTGCGCCCCTGGCCATGCAAAGTGACCAGAATTTCGCCCAGTGTCTCGGCCGCTTCCGGGTCCAACCCGGTGTAGGGCTCATCCAGCAGCAGCAGCGCAGGGTCGTGGAGGATGGCACGCGCGATAGACAGGCGCTGCTGCATGCCACGCGAAAACTCGCGCACCAGGCTGTAGCGACGCGCCTGAAGTCCAACTCGCTCCAGCGCCTGATCGATGTGCCAGTCCAGGTTCGGCACGTCGTACAGCCGGCCATAGAACCGCAGGTTTTCCTCCGCGCTCAGGTCCGGATACAGCAGCGTCTGGTGTGTAACCAGCCCAATGGAGCGGCGGAGCTGGGTTCCAGCGCGCTTCAGTGGCACGCTGGCGATGTAAATCTCCCCCGACGAGGGCCGGCTCAGTGTCGCCAGAATGCGAATGAGCGTTGTCTTGCCGGCACCGTTCGGGCCGAAAACCGCCAGAAAAGCCCCTGCTGTCAGCGTGAGATCGACCTTGCGTAGGGCCCATGTCGGCCCGAAGCGCTTGGTCAGTCCTTGGATGACAACCAGAGGCGGTGGTTCAACTCCCATGATAAGTCAAACTATAGCATGGAAAGCGATGAAGGTCAATCACCGTTTTACAGCCTGTTTACAAACTGGAAAAATGCGGCTAACAGGTGGCGGGTATACTAAACTCAGACGATTGATGTGAGTAAAGTGCCAGACCTGGACCCGGACCTGGCGACCACGCGAACGAGCGCAACGCGTATCACCAATTGCGTTGCACGAACGCGGCTTTGTGCCAATCCGCATCGCGAGTGGCCTGACTCAGGCCGGATTCCATGGACTGGACCAGATTGTGGCAAGGAGGTTTTTCTCATGAACCGACGTAACCTGCTCGTAGTGTTGACAGTGGCAACCCTGCTGCTGGCTACCAGCGTCTCAGCGCTGGCACAGCCGGCTGATCCCCCCGACGCACGTCCCGGGCCGGCAGTACACATCGGCGCCGCCTGGGCAGCCATCGTGCAAAACAAGGCCGCGGCTCACAACTTCATGCGCCCGGCACCTGATGAAATGCCCAGGTTCACCGTGATGCCTGGCACACACGTGCGGGTGATGGCCGGCGCCACCGGCCTCTGGCTCGGGGAGTCCAACGGCACACTGTCCGCCGCCCTTGAGGTCTATGCAGTTGATGCACAGGGTTCCAGGACGCTCCTGGGCGAAGACCATGTGTCCGCCACGAAGGAAGGGCCGGCCTTCGAGAAACATCCCCTGAAGGTGCCAGTCTCCTTCGACCAGCCCGGTGAAGTGCACGTGGTTGTTCGTCTCACAGCCACAGCCGAGCCTCAACAGGGTGAGGCTGCCCAGGATGTGGATGAACTCGAGGCCGTTGTGACTGTCCTGGATCCGTCCACCTTTGGATCCATCTCCGGGCGGGTGACAGCTAACGACACGGGTGAGGGCCTGGAGGGGCTCCCGGTGATCGCCGGCAATCCCGAACTGCGAATCCGGCGCGCCGCCCGCACTGACGCGGATGGGAACTACACCATCGAGGGTCTACCGCCTGGAGAATACATCGTCGGGGTGCAGGCGCGAAGGACACCATATCTGGGCGAAATCTACGAAGATGCCCACTCCCCCGACGAGGCCACCCCGGTCACGGTCACGGAAGGAGCGAACACGCCTGATATCGACTTCGGGCTGGATCGCGGAGCTGAAATCAGCGGCCAGGTGACGGATCAGGAGACCGGCGAGCCGCTGGCCGGCATCCCCATCTTCGTTCGGCGCGTGCCGGCAGCCGAGGGCACGAACATCGAGCCTGCGGCACCTGCTATCGCGCCCCAGGCTCTGCCGGCTCCCGAACGCGGACCCCGAAGCGGACCATCCACCCGGCCTGGCCCAGGCACTCCCGGGCATCGAAAGCCGCATCCGGCAGCGGTGACAAACGAGGCCGGCGAGTACACGGTCCAGGGGCTGCCCACGGGCGACTACATCGTGGCTGCTGCCGGCGTACGCCAGGGCTATGGCGTAGAGTTCTGGGAAGAGGCAGCGACGCCGGAAGAGGCAACACCTGTCGTCATTGAAGAACTCGGCCAAACCGTCACGGGCATTAACTTTACACTGGCACCACGTTCCCGCTAGCCCCCCTCTTACCGGCTGGGGTCGCTCGGGCAGGGCGACTCCAGCCGGAAGCCAGTTTATGCAAGATTTCTTGCATGGCACTTGACAAACTAACGGTTCTTTGTTATACTGCCCGCAATTCGTGCAAGTCTCCTTTCATCTGGTTCTCCGCTCAAGCCAACTGGCCACTCACACCAGCTTGCGCGAACTCGGGACCACGGCTGACCACCTCGACAATGTCACATTCTGTCATTGCGAGCGGAGCGAAGCAATCTCCCGCCCGGTTTGTAGGAGATTGCTTCGGCACTCCACGCCTCGCAATGACATGTGACACGGAATGGAACATTGTCGAGCTACGAACGCTCGAAAGCCTGGGGGAAACATGGCACATCAGCAACCCATCGATGAGGTCATTCGTCGCCACTACGACGAGTTGAGCCCGAGCCACAAGCGGATTGCTCGGTTTCTGCTGGATGAGCCAGTCCAGGCAGC
>CAYYSH010000085.1:0-10445 GCA_964474265.1 uncultured Anaerolineales bacterium | reverse complement strand
TGACCGAGCCAGCCCTTCGTGGCACGGTCTGGAGACCGGCCACAGCGGGTCGCTTCCAACTCACCGCGTAAGTCCTGTTAGTTAGAACTTAGCTCTTAGTTAGACCTTAGCTCTGGGTCGCCCGCTCTGCCCAGTTGGCCCGACGTTCACGCAACTCCGCCACCTTGGCCTCCGCCTCGGCTGAAGGGCCGGCCTTCGTTTCTGCCTCGGCTTCGGCCACCACCGCCTGCCCACGTTCGCGAGCGACAATCCAGTTGACTGAACGGATCACCCCCGGGACATTTTCGGCTACGTTTTCGGCCAGTTCTTTGAGTTCCTCTGCCTCTTCGATCGAGCCGGCAGCCACTTCTCCGCTCAGGTAGACCGTGCCGAGAATGGATTTGACCAGGATGTGGGTGCCGGCATTGCGCAGCCGTTCGTTTGTCGCCAACTCCAGCGCAATCTTATTCTCAATGTCCGTATCGGTCACCAGTTGGTTGTTGACGCTGGCCACGCCTGGCACCCGGCGAGCTAGAACCTCGGCCATTCGTTTCATGGTCCGACTACGAACCACACCCGTCAACGTCACAACGCCGTTTGAGCCGGCCACATGAATGGGCGAATCCGAGGCACGAATGGGGTCATACCGTCGCAGGGCCTCGTGGACGGCCTGCACCAAGGCTTCATTCTGCCCGGGTTCGGTTCCTGGATTGTCACTTTTCTTCTGGATGGTCGCTGCCACGCCGTTTCCTCCCTTACTGCTGTGTCATGTGAGCCCGTTCCAGACGTTGCCGCAGGCGCCGGATTTCGGCCTCCAATTCCGCCTGCATCCGGTCCATTTCCTGCTCCATTCTGCGCATCTCTTCGCGCATCTGCAAGATGAGTTCAACGCCGGCCAGATTGACCCCCATCTCATCGGTCAGGCGGACAATCTGACGCAGCCGTTCGACATCCTTTTGCGAGTAGAGTCGCCGGTTGCCAGACGATCGCGCCGGCTTGATCAAGCCAATGCGCTCATAGTGACGCAGCGTCTGGGGATGCAGATTTGTCAGACGTGCCGCTACACTGATCACGTAGCAGGGTTCGTCCGACCGATGTTCCGCCATTTCTGACTCTACCTCCCATGCTTCAAGCCAAACTGACTCCCAATCGCTCAGGGTTTTGGCAATTCACCCACGGTAACCGGGATCGAGAGCTGCCGGCCATTTCGCAGCACCGACAGCACGACCAGGTCACCGACTTGTTTTTCGCTTTCCAGGTACACTGCCAGTTCGTCAGCCCGGGTTATCGCCTTGCCATCGATCGCCAGCACAATGTCACCGCCGACGCCAAACCGCTTTCCGCCAGCTTCGACGATCCGGTTAGGGCCATGCAGGCCGGCCTGTGCCGCCGGCCCGCCTCCGGCGATCGCTGCCACCAGCAGTCCCTGGCTGACTGGCAGTTCCAGCCGCACAGACAAAACAGGATCAATTTCATAGAACTCCGCTCCAAGCCACGGGTGCGGGTAGTAGCCCTGAACAATCAGGTACGGCACGACTCGCTTCACCGTGGCTACCGGCACTGCAAAGCCGATGCCAACCGATCCGCCGTTCGGCGATCGAATGGCGGTGTTCACACCGATAACTCGCCCGCGCGAGTCCAGCAGTGGGCCACCGGAGTTACCCGGATTGATCGCTGCATCGGTCTGAATGACCTCTCCCAGTACACGCCCTTCTCCCGTGTTCAGAGTCCGCCCGACGGCACTGACAACGCCGGTCGTCAGGGTTCGCTCCAGTCCGAACGGGTTTCCAATGGCGATTACTCGCTGTCCAACCCGCAGATGCTCTGAGTCCCCCAGGGTGACAGGTGTCAGCTCTTCAGGTGGCACATCAACTTGCAGTACTGCCAGATCGTTTAACGGATCGACACCCACCACCCGGGCCGGCACACTGGCCCCGTTCTGCAGCGCCACTTGCACTGTCTGAGCTTGTTGAATGACATGAAAGTTGGTGACAATGTGCCCTTCTTTGTCAAAGATAAACCCCGAGCCTGTGCCCTCCTGGGGCACAATGCCCTGGATCGGGTTCGCCTGGATGGCCCGACTGGTAATGTGCACAACCGATGGGCCGACCTGCTCGTAAACGCGTGTGATGAGCTGCTCTTCCAGATCGACCATTTGCAGCAGCGCGTCCACATCGACATCCACAGTGACCGGTGATCCACGGCCTGTCTGAAGCTGCTGGGCAACCGAACAGCCAGCCAACAGCACACACGCCAGGCCCATCAGAACCGGCACGATTCGGCGAATCATTGACCGCCCGGCCTTTCTCCCAGCGTCACTGGGATCGTCCTTGTCACCTCGCCTCTGATGACAGTCAGCTTCACCGTCTGCCCAACCCGTGTTTCTCTGGACACGTACCCCAGAAGCTGATCGAATGAATCCACAGGCGCGCCATCAATAGCGACGATGAAATCGCCGCCGGCCTGAATCTCGCCGTCCGGTGTGTCACTGGCGCCAATGATACCTGCCTCGTCGGCTGGTCCGCCGGGAAAGACGTAGTTCACGTAGGCCCCAGCCGTGGACGGCAGCCCCAGTTGCCTGGCCAGTTCGGCGTCCAGTTGCGGCGGCCCGACAATGCCCAACCAGGGCCGGCCAACCTTTCGGCCTTCGAGCAACGCCGGCAAGGCTCGTCGCAGCGTGTTAACCGGCACCGCAAAGCCCACGCCGGCAGATGTCCCTGTCTCCGAGAAAATCAGCGTGTTGATACCGATCACTCGCCCGTGAGAATCCAACAGCGGGCCGCCCGAGTTCCCGGGATTGATCGCCGCATCCGTCTGGATCAGCTCGGGAATGAGCTCACCCTGCTCACTCGGATCGACCACTCGGCCTACCGCACTGATGATGCCGACGGTCATCGACTGATCAAACCGGAAGGGGTTGCCGATAGCGATAGCTCGTTGCCCTACCTGCAGCGTGTCCGAATTACCCAGCTCAACCGGTGTCAGCACGTCCTTCGGCACGTTGACCCGAATGACAGCCAAGTCGATCGCAGGGTCTTGGCCAACGATTTCGGCATCTACCCGGGTGCCGTCCGCGAAAATAACGCGAATGCGCTCAGCATCCTGGATCACGTGATTGTTGGTGACAATGTGCCCGTCTTCGTCCAATACAAACCCGGACCCGGCACCGGACCGTCGTCCAAACGCAGATTCCGGACCTGTTATCTCGATATGGACAACAGCCGGGCTGACCCGTTTGTAGATGTTGATTAACAGTTGTTCCACCGCATCTGCATCGCTGATGATGGCAGCCGGCACCGGCGTCACCGTGGCCGGCCGGGTTGGCATCGGCTGCACAGTGGCTGTCGCGGCCGACTGCAGAACTGGCTGGAACCCTCCACGACCATTGGCAGCCGGCTGGTCCACCGTTGTCACATTGCAACTTGCCAGCAGAAGGCCGGCCAGGATCAGTCCGAGTCGGATTAGTTTCATCACTGCGGTCGCTCCTCAAGAATCAATGGCACTTCCATCGGTTGGCCATTTCGGATGATTGTCAGCTTGACGGTCTCGCCGACGGATCCAAGTCGAAATAGCAGCGAGACGAGCTGATCAAAGTCGCTGACGCGCTGTCCCTCAAAGCCAACGATCACATCGCCCCCCACCTGCACTCCCGGTCCAAGCGCGGGCACATCGCGATCGCTGCCACGCAGGCCGGCTTTGTCAGCCGGGCTGTTGGGTGTGACGCGTGCGACCAGCACACCGCGCTGATCGTACGGAAGATCCATGGCCTGAGCCAGATCGGGGTCCATATCCACGGCTGAAATACCAAGCCACGGATAAGGGTAGCGGCCCTCCTCCAGCAACGTTGGCACCACGCGCCGGACGGTCGAGGTCGGGATACTAAAAGCGACCCCACCAGCCGGCACTGCCCCCGCTGCATCAAAAACCAGTGTATCGATCCCCAACACCCCGACCACTTTGCCAGTTAGATCAATGAGCGGCCCACCGACGGTGCCAGGCAAAATGGTAGCATCCGTCTGGATCAGGTCGGGTGCGGTGAAGAACCCGTTTTCGATCCGAATTTCCAGGCTGACGTTGCGCGCCTTGGCGCTTACCACCCCGGCGCTCATCGCTCCGCCATGCCCCAGGGGATTGCCAATCGCCATAACCCGCTGACCTACCTGCAGGCGGTCGGAATCGCCCAACTCCAGCGGCCTGGCAGCGGCCGGCAATTGCTCGACCTCCAACACGGCCAAGTCTGTGTTGCGATCGGCGCCGATCACCCTGGCCTTTGCTTTGTTGCCATTGGCAAATGTGACTTGAATATCACGTGCGCCGGCGATTACCCGATTGGTTGTCAGAATGTGCCCGGCCTGATCCAGTACAAAGCCCGATCCGCCATCGGGGTCAGAGACCCATCCGCGAAAGCCAGCGAACCGATGAACGCGCAGCATCTGCTGGTGGAACGACTGGACGCTCGCGTCTGACTCCTCGCGCTCAACATGCACGTGTACGACCGACGGGTTGCTCGTCAGGAACAGATCGATGAGCCGGCGCTCTTCGCCGTCGAAGGCCATGTTCTCCGGTGCCGGCGCCGGCGCGGGTGTTGGTGGCGTTGCCGGGTGGACTTCCCTGGTCGTTATGACAGGCTTGTCTGGCAGGGGAGTCGGCGGGACGATGCCCACCTGGCTCAACCCCGTACCCAGGTCGCAACCTGACATCAAGCCAACGAGACTGGCAATCAGCAACCAGGCAAGTCGGCGTCTGATATGAGTGCTTGCCAAACCGTTACTCCCTCAGTGCTTTCAATTGACGAATGAGCTCTTTTTCCCGTTCAGTCAGGTTTTTCGGCAGTCTGACGTTGACCCGAGCGAACAAGTCGCCACGCTCCTTTGGGTTCTTGAGCTTTGGCATGCCCTGGCCGGCCAGTCGGAACGTCTGGCCATTCTGGGTCTCGGGCGGGATGGTGAGCATTACGTGCCCCGTCAGCGTGGGCACACGTACCTCACCGCCCAAGAGAGCAGTGTAGAGCGGCACGTCTACGTCCACGTACAGGTTATCACCCTTTCGGTCGAAGACCGGGTGAGGTTTCACGCGCACCTTCAGGTACAGATCGCCGGCGGGTGCGCCGGCACTGCCGGGCATGCCTTTGCCCCGAATTCGAACCTTTGAGCCCGTCTTCACCCCGCGCGGAATGGACGCCTCGATACGATGGCCGTTCATCTGGAACAGCCGCTTTGTGCCATGAAACGCTTCCTCCAGCGTGATTTCGACGGGCTGCTCAATATCTTGGCCCCGGTGTGATCGTGCGGGCTGCTGGCGAAAACCGCCTATATCCGGCGTTGATCTGAAGTCGCCCATCCCGCCAAAGATCTGCTCAAAGAAATCTGAGAAGCCGCCAAGGCCGCCGAACAGGTCCTCCAGGTCTTCGGGCGTGCCGTATCGCACGTGGACGCGCTGGCCGCCGGGACCAGTGGTCCACTGCTGCCAGTTGAAGTCCTCAGGCCGGCCACCCATGCGCTCCCACTGACGCCAGTTGGCACCCAACTGATCGTATTTCTGCCGTTTCTCCGGATCGCTCAGAACCTGGTACGCTTCGTTGATGTCCTTGAACCGCTCCTGTGCCTCCGGGTCATCAGGGTTCACATCCGGGTGGTACTTCCGGGCCAGCTTGCGATATGCTGCTTTTATCTCTTTCTGGGTCGCATTCTTATCGACCCCCAGAATCTTGTAATAGTCCTTGTATTCCATCTAGCTTCACCGACTTACAAGCCAGTCTGGTGTTTGAGACGAGTCTCTTCAACCAGAGGCCGTCAAACTTGCCATGCGGACGAGGGGTAGCAAATCGCCTGGGTTTAGCCCTCATCCTCCGTTGTCTCACTCTGCTTCGCCACGTGAACCCGTGACGGACGCAAAAGTTCACCCTGATGGGTGTAGCCTCGCCGTTCCTCAGCGATGACAGTTTCATCCTCGACGCCGTCCGCCGGCACGACGCTCACAGCTTCGTGCTTCATCGGGTCGAACGGCTTTCCAACAGCCTGGATGGCCTCAACCCCCTCTTCCGAGAGCAGTTGTTGCAGATGACGGTACGTCAGTTCGACCCCGGCGACGATGTCCGCGCCATCCTCGGCCGCTTTCAAGGCCCGTTCCAGGTTGTCGGCAACCTCCAGAAAACGGCGCAAGAGGTCCCGCCGCACCTGTGTGACACGGTCTTGGTAGGTTTTCTCTAACCGTTTGCGTACGTTCTCAAGTTCTGCGACTGCGCGCAGATACTTGTCATAGTTCTCATCGGCTTGGCGACGCGCCTCTGCCAATTCCCGCTCAAATTCCTCAATCACGGCCTGATCGAGGGTTGCCGGGGACGTTTCCTCCTCCGGTTGCTCCGCGGAATCCGCCGGCGCGCCGGCAGTCAATTTGGCTTCCTCCGTGTTGTTGCTCTTGTTGTGCTTAACAGAAATTGTCTTGACTTCCTTACTCATGACTTAAAGTTGTCCCTCCAGCTTTGAGACACGCTGCGAATGATCAGGAGAAACGGATTTGGGGGCTGCTAGCGCCCCCAAATCCAGCTTCACTCTCCTAAGCAGCGCCAGCTTACGCGACATTATGCCTCGCGGTACTCTCCTTCGACGACGTCCTCGTCCTCGCCGCCGGCCTTGCCCTCACCGTCACCGGAAGGAGGCGTGCCGGCTGCCTGATACATCTGCTGTCCAAGCTGTTGAGCAGCCTCCTGCAGATCCTCGATAGCGGCGTTGATGCGATTGAGGTTGTCACCCTTGATGGCTTCTCGGACTGCCTCAATCTTGCCTTCAACGCGCTCTTTGAGGTCCTGCGGCACCTTGTCACCCTGCTCCTTGAGCATTTTCTCGATCTGATAGGCAAGGTTGTCGCCCTGGTTGCGAGCTTCGGCGAGCTTGCGACGAGCCTCATCCTCTGCCCGGTGTTCCTCTGCCTCCTTGATCATGCGCTCGATGTCGCTCTCCGTCAGGTTGGTCGAGGCCTGGATCGTAATCTTCTGTTCCTTGCCGGTTGCTTTGTCCCGGGCGCTGACATTCAAAATGCCGTTGGCATCGATATCGAACGTGACCTCGATCTGGGGTACCCCACGGGGCGCCGGCGGGATACCGTCCAGACGGAACTGTCCTAGCAGCATGTTGTCTCGAGCCATTGGTCGCTCGCCCTGGTAGACTTTGATGTCCACTGCTGTCTGACCGTCTTCCGCCGTCGAGAAGATCTCGCTCTCGCGTGTCGGGATAGTTGTGTTGCGCTCGATCAGCTTGGTGAAGACGCCACCCAGGGTCTCGACACCCAGGCTGAGCGGTGTCACGTCCAGCAAGACGATGTCCTCGACCTCGCCACCGAGCACGCCGGCTTGCAGAGCCGCGCCGATTGCCACCACCTCGTCAGGGTTGACGCCCTTGTGTGGCTCTTTGCCGCCAGTGAGTTCGCGCACCATGTCTTGTACCATCGGCATACGCGTTGCGCCACCCACCAACACCACTTCGTCGATCTCTGATGCCCTCAGGCCTGCGTCGTCCAATGCCTGTTTGAATGGCCCGCGAAGCCGCTGTACCAGATCCTCGGTCAGTTGTTCAAACTTTGACCGGGTGATTTTCATCTGCAGGTGCTTGGGGCCGCTGGCGTCCGCCGTGATGAATGGCAGATTGATTTCTGTCTCAGCGACCTGGCTCAGCTCGATCTTGGCCTTTTCTGCAGCTTCCTTGAGCCGCTGCAGGGCCTGTCGATCATTGCGCAAGTCAATTCCCTGGTCCTTCTTGAACTCATCCGCCACATAGTCGACAAGACGCTGATCCCAGTCGTCACCGCCAAGGAATGTGTCGCCGGCGGTGGCTTTCACTTCTACAACGCCTTCACCAACCTCTAGAATTGAAACGTCAAACGTACCACCACCCAGGTCGAAGACCAGGATTGTTTCCAGTTCTTTCTTGTCCAGACCATATGCCAGAGAGGCTGCGGTCGGCTCATTGATGATTCGTAGTACTTCCAGGCCAGCGATCTTGCCGGCGTCTTTCGTGGCCTGACGCTGGCTATCATTAAAATAAGCTGGCACCGTAATCACGGCTTTGGTAACTGGCTCGCCCAGGTAGGACTCTGCGTCGCGCTTGAGCTTGCCCAGGATCATTGCGCTGATTTCCTGAGGCGTGTAGTCCTTGCCAGTCTGCGGAATGTGTACACGCGCGTCGTTGGCCGGCCCCTTTACGATCTCATACGGCAGAATCTCTCGCGCTTTCTTGACTTCTGGGTCATCATACCGCCGGCCCATGAGCCGCTTAATGGAAAAGATCGTATTCTGCGGGTTGACAACAGCCTGCCGCTTGGCTGCCTGGCCAACGAGCCGCTCATTATTCTTTGTGAATGCTACCACGGATGGGGTAATCCGCCCGCCTTCAGCGTTCGGGATCACCGTTGGCTCGCCGCCCTCCATGACCGCGATCACCGAGTTCGTGGTTCCTAAGTCAATACCAACGATTTTCGACATATGTATGCCTCCTACATAAATCAGTGCTCACAAGCTTTGGTGTCTGTGAGAGAGTTTCTTTGCTCTATTTCCTCGCCGCATATTATAGCAGTTGAGCCAACTCTTGTCAAGTCTTTTTAATAAAATGCGTTAACTTTTCTCATAGAATTTCATTAGAAATATTGACAAGAGCGATTAACTGTGCTATAATGGCAGCAAACGCACATTAGAAAGGAGGATGCAAGTTGGCTCGAGATGAGAATGATGCCGCACGTATTCCTCGGTACGTGATCAGCGTTGCTTCAAAGCTGGTGGGGGTGCCACCGCATACGTTGCGCTCGTATGAACAGGCGGATCTGATCACGCCGGCTCGCACTGAGGGTAACGTCCGTCTGTATTCTGACGCTGATATTGACATACTCCGTCGTATCGTTGAACTGTCGGAGCAGGGCGTCAACCTGGCCGGCATCAAAATTATCCTCCAAATGGAAGGTCTCATTTCAGGCAACGGTACAGATGCTGAAAGTGAAGATACATGAGCTCTTGTGATACAATGGTAAGGTTGGCACATCTCACCGAATTAGTCAAATTGGGTGTGATTTTTCCTGGTTTTCAGGGTGATTTTGCCACTGCCGGGTTGACGCAAATGAAATTTAGGGGTACACTACACTCAAACCGGAAACCAGTTGGTAGAGTGAGGAAGACCTAGACTGATGCCCCAGGTAGACGGCAGCCGCGAGCACATTGCTCAGCAACTACTTGCGAAAGGAAAGCGTCAAGGGTATCTGACCATTGACGACATCCTGGATGCCTTCCCAGAGGCCGAAGAGGATCTGGCGCGGTTGGAAGATCTGTACGTGCGCCTGCTGGATGCCGGCATCGAGATTCAGGCCAACGGCGAGATGCCCGAGCGAGAAGCAGAGGCAGAGGTTGACCTGTCTCATGAAGAATTCTTGGATTCAATTGAGATCGACGATACCATCAGCCTCTATTTGAAAGAAGTCAGTCGCATTCCTCTGCTGACGGCTGAAGATGAAATCGAGCTGGCCAAGACGATGCGGCGTGGCGAACGGGCTCAGAGAAAGTTGGATCGGGCAAGCGCCGACCCGGCCAATAACCAGTTGTCAGCAATGGAGTTGGCAAAGTTGGAGCAGCAGGTGCAGGCCGGCGAGGAGGCTCGCAAGAAGTTGACGCGAGCAAATTCGCGCCTGGTCATCAGCATGGCGAAAAGATACGTTGGCCAGGGCGTGCCTTTCCTGGATCTTATCCAGGAAGGTAACATGGGGTTGATGAAGGCTGTCGAGAAGTTTGATCATCGGCGGGGGCATAAGTTTAGCACCTATGCCACTTGGTGGATTCGCCAGTCGATTACACGTGCCATTGCTGACCAGGGCCGGACGATCCGGGTGCCGGTTCATATGAATGATCGAATTCGCCGGCTATACCGGGTATCGCGCCGGCTGGAACAAGAGTTGGGGCGCGAACCAAGCGTTGAGGAACTGGCGGAGGAGATGGGGCTTGCACCGGAAAAGGTAGAAAGAATCATCGAAATCTCGCAACGCCCACTCTCTCTGGAAAAACCTGTTGGTGAGGAAAAAGACAGCGAGTTAGGTGAGTTCATCGAAGCCCAGGATGTACCGGACCCGGATGATGAGGCCACGCTCGAGCTGCTTCGCGAAGACATCGAAGAATTGCTGACCTCCCTGACTCCCAGGGAGGCGCGTGTACTGGAACTACGCTACGGGTTGATTGATGGCCACAGCTACACCCTCAAAGAGGTCGGTGAGAAGTTTGGCCTGACGCGGGAGCGCATCCGTCAGATCGAGAACGAGGCATTGCAGCGATTAAGACACCCGCAGCGCAGCCGAAAATTGCGCGATTATCTAAATTGATGTCATTTTCGTGCGACAAAGTATTGACACTGCGTAGTCGCTGTGGTATAATATGCTGTGGAAACGGAAGGGATCTCGCCTGAGGAGCAGGCAGATCTGACAAGCAGAAAGGGGGCAGA
>CAYYSH010000084.1:0-10449 GCA_964474265.1 uncultured Anaerolineales bacterium | reverse complement strand
AGAGCAGTCAAAGAGGAGGCGGGATTGAGTGCATAAATTTGCAGCTTATCAGCAGGCGCTATTCCCTGATCTGATGGCGGAATTTCCTTCCACCCGCTATCAGGGCAGCAAGGCAAAGCTTGTCGATTGGATTTGGGCACAAATTGCTGATCTGGATTTTACCACCTGCCTGGACGCCTTTGGCGGTACAGGTGTGGTTGCCTACCGGTTGAAGCAGGCGGGTAAGCAGGTTACATATAATGATCTGCTCCGTTTCAACTACTATATTGGCCTGGCGCTGATTGAGAATAGTCAGGTGCGCCTCACCCCTGCAGAAGTGGATTGGCTGCTCACGAGGCATCCGGATGTTTCGTACCCTTGCTTCGTCCAAGATACCTTTCCTGACATCTATTTCACTGACGAAGAAAATGCCTGGATTGATCAGACCATCACAAACATCCGCCGGCTCACTGATCCATACAAGTTTGCTTTGGCGTTCTTTGCTCTGTGTCAAGCCTGCATCATCAAGCGGCCTTACAATTTGTTTCACCGAAAAAACCTCTATTTGCGCTTTGCAGAAGTAGAGCGATCATTTGGGAATAAAACTACCTGGGATAGACCTTTTGACGAGTGGTTTCGTATTTTCATCACAGAGGCAAATCGGGCAGTGTTCAGCAATGGACAGGCGAATCGGGCGCTGAATCTCGATGCTCTTGACGTACCTGGGTCCTACGATTTAGTGTACATAGATACACCGTACATCTCTAAGCGGGGTACAGCCGTGGACTATCTGGCGTTTTATCACTTTTTGGAAGGCTTGACAATGTACGAGGAGTGGGGCAGGCATATAGACTATAAATCAAAGCATCGGCGCCTGAAACCGCGACCAAGTGACTGGACAGATAGGAGGCGCATCTACAAGGCTTTCGACCGGCTGTTTCGTAGATATCGGGATAGTATTTTGGTTGTGTCCTATCGTAGCGATGGTATACCTTCTGAGGCCGAACTGGTGTCTTTGCTTGAGCGATACAAGCGTCATGTGCGCGTTGAGCATTCTGGACAGTACAAGTACGTCTTGTCCACTAATACCGGGTCCAAAGAAATCCTCCTGATCGGCACATAGTTCTATCGGAAACTGGAAGACATGACGGCGAACGCTTTCAGAGAGAGCTTGCTGACGTACTTTGACGAGTTCGGGCGCGCTCTGGCCACAGAAGCTGGAGACTGGGTAGTCAAAGGTTTCATCGACGTCTACCGGAATATCTACACCATTTCAGTAGATACCAAGGTGGTGTCGAAGGTCATCGAGCTAATGCTCTTTCCGGTTATCTCCCGGTTTGCCGTTGAGCATGAGTACAAGATGGTGCTCAGCGAGCATCAGAATTACTACCCAGATATCAGTTTCATTGCACCAGATGGGACAAAGATCGCTTTTGATCTTAAGAGCACCTACCGAACGGGCGCGGAGACAGTAAGCGGCTTCACGCTCGGTGCGTTCACGGGCTACTTTCGCCGGCGACACTCCACCAAGAATATTACCTTCCCATACGAGCAGTATGCTGCACATTTCGTATTAGGCATCATCTACAGTCGCAGCGACGAAGCGGTTGATGAGCGCCGCATCTACACTTTAGATGACCTCCAGGATATAGTGTCTGTGGTCAAGGACTTCACTCTTCTACTTCAAGAGAAGTGGCGAATTGCCAGTGACAGACCTGGCAGTGGAAACACAAGAAATGTCGGCTCAGTTAGAAATATCGAGGCACTGGTTGAGGGAAAGGGGCCATTTGCCCAATATGGAGAGGAAATATTTGACGATTATTGGATGAACTACTTGACGCCGGATATGGCCCGGGCCATCGATTCGGTTGTGCCTTACCGCAACCTCAAGGAATATTGGGAGTGGCGCAATCGTGTTGGGCTGAACGCATAGGGACACTGCTCTACTCGAGGTGGCGGTTACCCCCCCGCTCGAATGTTTATAAACCGGATGGTTGACCAATTTGTGCTGCTGTGCTACAATCGTCGTATGAGTGACAAGGAGATGCAATGACGCCTTTTCGTCCTACATTCTACAACGTGCCCCATTGGGCAGAGGTCACCCTGTATGTCACCACGGTGGTGATGTTGGTGATGTTGGCCTATGGCATCTGGCGCCGGTTTGCGCTGTGGCGGCAAGGTCAGCCGGCCCGCCTCCCCGAAGATGGCGGGGAGCGGTGGCGCCGGCTCCTCACCTTCGGACCGCCGGGCCAGAAGCGCATCTGGGAGCGGGTCTACCCGGGATCGTTCCATGCCGGCATCCTTTGGGGCTTCATCATCCTTTTCATCGGTACTGCTCTCGCCACCCTCGACTATGACATCGGTGTTTTGATCTTCGATATCAAGCTGCTCAAGGGATCGTTCTATCTCCTCTACGAGTTGGTTCTCGATGTATTTGGCCTCTTCTTCATCATCGCTCTGCTGGTGGCCATCTACCGTCGCTATGTTGAGCGACCTGGCCACATCATGGGCCGTTGGGGGTTTGGGCTATGGTCCTTGCTGTTCATTAACCTCACCGGCTTTCTCTTGGAAGGCTATCGGCTGGCATTGCAGCAGCCGGCCTGGGCCAGGTGGTCGCCGGTCGGCTATGCAATCGGGCAGTGGCTGACCTCCGCGGGACTGGTCGAGGGGATAGGACAGCAGGTCCATCTGGCTACCTGGTTGATTCACATGCTGGCGGCGCTGGCATTCCTGGCAGTGATTCCGTATAACAACATCATTCACCTGATCACGTCCTCCATCAACGTGTTCTACAGCCCGCTCGAGCGCCAGTTGCCGGCCGGCGCGGCCCTGGTGCCCATCAACATTGAAGAGGCGGAGTTCTTTGGCGTCGGGGAAATTGGCGAGTTCACGTGGAAACAGCGGCTGGGCTTCGACGCCTGTACCCGCTGTGGCCGCTGTAGCACGGTCTGCCCGGCCAACATGGCCGGCACGGCTCTCAACCCGAAGCAGGTCATCGTCAAGCTCGACGAGTACATGAAGCTGTCTCTGAATGGCAACGGCCACGCGGGATTGCCGGCCCTGCACGGTGACGTCATCAGCCCCGACGAGTTGTGGGCATGTACCACTTGCATGGCATGCGTCCGCGCCTGCCCGGTGTTCATCGAGATCGTGGACGACATTGTGGATCTGCGCCGCTACCTGACGTTGACAGAGGGTGCTGTGCCGACCACCGCCGGCCAGACCATGCGCCAGATGATGCAAAGCGGCAACCCATGGGGTTATCCCGCCGCTGATCGACATAAATGGGCAGAGGGACTGGATGTGCCTGTCATCAAGGAGGGCGAACACATCGAGTACCTGTACTGGGTTGGCTGTTCCGGTGCGTACGATGCCCGAAATCAGAAGATCGCTCGAGCGGTGGCACAGGTCTTGAAGGCTGCCGGCGTCTCCTTTGCGGTGATGGCGGAGGAGAAGTGCAACGGTGAGTCGGCGCGCCGGCTGGGCGACGAGTACATGTACCAGCAATTGGTTGAAGAGAACCTGAGCAATCTCAACCGCTACTCGTTCGACAAGATCATCACCCATTGCCCGCATTGTTTCAACACCCTCAAGAACGAATACCCGCAGTTCGGAGGCGACTTTGAGGTGGTTCATCACTCCCAGGTGATTCAGGAACTGATCGAGTCGGGGCGGGTAAAGTTGACAGAAGCGGAGCAGCGGCGGATCACATTCCACGACTCCTGCTATCTCGGTCGTTACAACGGCGTTTTCGATGCACCGCGCGCATTGATCAATGCTCGTCACGACCTGGAATTTGTGGAAATGGAGCAGATTCGCGATAACGGGCTGTGCTGTGGCGGTGGCGGCGGCCAGATGTGGATGGAGGTTAATGCCACACGACCGGTGAACCTGATCCGTCTTGAAGAGGCGCTGCAGACCAACTCAGATATCATTGGCACAACCTGCCCGTTCTGTCTCACAATGCTCGATGATGCGGTGAAGAGCGAGGGCGTTGAAGAGAGAGTCAGGGTGAAGGATGTGGCGGAGCTGGTAGCGGAAGCGTTGGATGGAAGACGAAGCTAACGGGAATTTGAGGGGACTCGGAGGAGCCCGAGGGGCAAAGAGGAGCAGGACGATGGACTTGTGTGCCCCCTCGGTTCTCCGGATTTCTCTGAATTCCCTTCAGAAATATGACGAGGAGACATAGAATGGGAGTCTTTGGAAAAGAACAGGGTAATGCCGTTGACGAGTCTCGCGTCTTGCAGGCTCTCAGCACAGTGATCGAGCCAGAACTGCATCGCGATTTGGTGACGTTGAACATGGTGAGCGATGTACAGGTTGATGGTGGTCATGTTGATTTCAAGATCACGCTGACCACGCCGGCCTGCCCTCTGCGAGACCTGATCGAACGCGATGCCCGAGAAGCGGTGATGGCGATTCCCGGCGTGGAGTCGGTCAATGTGCGCTTTGATGCCAATGTGCCGACTGACAATCGGCTCTTTCAGCAGATTCAGCTCAGAGTACGCAATGCGGTGGCTGTAGCCAGTGGCAAGGGAGGTGTTGGGAAATCCACTGTGGCGGCCAACCTGGCCGTGTCTATCGCCAACGATGGCGCCACCGTCGGCTTGCTGGACGCTGATATTTATGGTCCCAACATTCCGTTGATGTTGGGCGTGGCCGGCCAGCGACCTCGCGTGCGGAATGAAAAAATCGTGCCTGTTGAAGCCTATGGCGTGAAGATCATGTCCATGGCTTTTCTGGTGAAGGAGGATCAGCCCATCATCTGGCGTGGGCCGATGCTCCACGGAGCAATTCGACAGTTCTTGAGCGATGTGGAGTGGGGTGAGCTAGACTACCTGATCGTGGACCTGCCGCCAGGCACCGGTGATGCGCAGTTGTCTCTGGCTCAATCCCTGCCGCTGACGGGGGGCGTGGTGGTCACGACACCACAGGACGTCGCCCTGGCAGATGTCATCAAGGGGATTGCCATGTTCAAGCAGATGAAGGTGCCGGTTCTGGGCGTGATCGAGAACATGAGTTACTTCGTTGCGCCGGACACCGGCAATCGATACGAGATCTTCGGGCATGGCGGAGGTCAAAAGGTGGCGGAGCGAATGGGCGTGCCGTTTCTCGGCGAAGTCCCCATTGACCCACTCGTCCGAGAGGGCGGGGATACGGGCAAACCCATCGTGCTCGCGGCGCCTGAGTCGCCAGCCGGCAAGGCCCTCCGTGACATTGGCCAGAGCCTGGCGGCGAAAATCAGCGTGCTACACCACACCCGCGGGGCCTTCCAGCCGGCAGACGAACTGCGAATCGTCCAATAGCCGGCCTGTGCCAGGGCACGACGCTGTGCGCTGGGCCGGCGTCATCGCGTCCGGTGAAGTGCAAAACGCGAGGAGTCGCCTGGTGCCCGTTTCTCGCTTCGCGTTTTGCGTTTGGCGCTGCGAGGTGAGGGGATAGTGTCCAGGGACAAGCGGGCAGATGGGATCGAACTGACGCGTCGGGAGGCGTTGCGCCTGCTGACTGTTGGCCCGGCTGCGGTTGTCATCACAGCGTGTATGCCGGCCAGATCCAGCTCCGATGGCGTGGCTGCACCGCCGGCTTCGCCCTCGCCGTCCGATGCACTCGCGGGGGGGCGCTCAGGTCCACCGCAACCTCTTGCTACGCCAGCCAGGGCTCGCACCACACCGATCGACGCGCCAAAGCCCCGCGATTTCGGGATCGACTCCGACATCACGCTGACCCCCAACGCGGATTTCTACAGCGTCACCTACCATCCGGGCGAGCCGCCAGCACTCGATCCTGCTACGTGGCGCTTGCGAATTGATGGTCTGGTGGACGTGGCCCAGGAACTGAGCCTGGGCGACATCCAGGCTTTGCCGGCCGTCGTCGAGATGCGCACACTGGAGTGTATCAGCAACCCTGTGGGCGGGAATCTCATCAGCAACGCGGTGTGGAAAGGCGTGGCATGTGCCGACGTGCTGAAGCTGGCCGGCGTCCACCCCCGCGCTCGCGAGGTGAAGATGCAGGCCGCTGACGGCTATCACACGGCAATCCCGGTGGAACTGGCCTTGCACCCCCGGTCGTTGCTGGTGTACGAGATGAATGGCGAGCCGCTGCCGGCAGAACACGGCTTGCCTCTGCGCTGTCTGTGGCCCGGGCGCTACGGCCAGAAGCAGCCCAAGTGGCTCACTCACATGGAGCTGATCTCCGGCCACTACCTGGGTCACTGGGAGAGCCAGGGTTGGTCCAACCAGGCAAGCATCCGGCCCAATTCGCAGATTCGGCGGCCCGATGACACGACGGTGCTGTCGCCGGAGCCCCACGTCATCGCCGGGCTGGCCTTTGCGGGCGAGGCCGGCGTGGCCACGGTGGAAGTCAGCACGGATGACGGCAAGACCTGGCACGAGGCGGAACTGAAGCAGGCGCCGGCTCCTTTCACGCCTTACGTCTGGACGGAGTGGTCGTACTATTGGCAGGACCCTCAGCCGGGCAGCCATACGCTGCTTGCCCGTGTCACCGATGGCGCTGGGGCTACTCAGCAGCGAGGCCGGCGCCGGCTTTTGCTCAGCGGAACGTTCCCTGATGGCACGAACAAAATGCACGAGGTTCGTGTCACGGTTAGAAGATCTTGAGGCGACGCTTTTTCAAATGGTGAAGGAGGCACCCACATGACCAACACACAACCATCGGTGATTCCACCCGGTTATACCAGCGAGCAAGATCGTGCTCTTAGAATGCTGACCTATGGCTGCTACGTGGTCTCTGCAGCGGACGAGACTGGCACACCCCAGGCGTCCACCATGGCCTGGGTGTCGCAGGCATCGTTCGATCCGCCGCTGGTGATGATTGCGGTGCATGCGGAAAGCTCGCTGTGCAAAGCCATCGATACCAGCACGAAATTTGCTGTCAACATCGTTGGCGAGGATCAGATGGATCTGGCGGAGCACTATATTCGTCGTGCGACTTATGTCCCGTCGGAGCCGGATGATTTTGAGGCCGGCGAGACAGGCATGCCTGTTTTGAAGGCCGTGCCGGCCTGTCTGGAGTGTCAAGTGGTCGGCAAGCTGACTGGCGGCGATCACACGATCTTTGTAGGACGTGTCGAGGCGGGACTGATTCGGGATGACGCCGCGCGCCCGCTGATGCTGGCGGATACGCCGTGGGTCTACGCCGGCCTTGCAGGGCGCGAGTAAGTCCCCAAGCTATGTAAACATTCTTCCTTGACAGAGGGTAGCTTTGACACTAGAATAGCTTGGGGTTCCCGGGAGCGTATTGGCGGCGCTTCCGGCTGGCTTTCATGGCGATGTGCTTACACCTCGCGTAGCCCCGAATTGTTTTGATTATATGCATGGTCAGTGTGTGGGAAGGAGTTGGAAATGGCAGTGGAAAGCGTCTTGGAGCCTGCGCATGAGGAGATGACGCTGGAGGGGCTTGATCTGGGTAAAAGGCAGCTCCATGACATGCTTTACAAGATGCGTTTAATTCGCCGGTTTGAAGATGCGGCTGCAGAGTGGTATGCGCGCGGGCAAATTGCCGGCTTCCTGCATCTATACAACGGCGAGGAAGCGGTGGCGGTTGGGGCGACAGCAGCACTGCGCCCTGATGACGCGCTGATGAGCCATTATCGGGATCACGGCCATGCTCTGGCGAAGGGGTCTGATCCCAGGTTACTGATGGCAGAGCTGTTTGGCAAACGAACCGGCATCGTGAAGGGTAGGGGCGGGTCCATGCACTTCTACGACGCGGAGCACCGGATGCTAGGCGGCTACGCCATCGTTGGCGGTCACCTCCCGTTGGCCGTCGGGTATGCCCTTGCTGCCAAATATCGAAACGAAGACTGGATTGTGTTGTGCATCTTCGGCGATGGTGCGACGAATATCGGGTACTTCCATGAGGCGTTGAACTTTGCTGCTTTGTGGGAAGTGCCAGTACTGTTTCTGGTTGAGAACAATCTCTTCGGCATGGGGACGGCCGTAGAGCGTGCTTCGGCCGTTCCCGAGATTCACCGCAAGGCCGATGCGTACGCCATTCCGAACAAGCGCATCGACGGGATGGATGTGCTGGAAGTGTATCGCGAGGTCCGGGATGCAGCGGAAGAGGTGCGGGCCGGCAAAGGACCCCGGTTCCTGGAGGCAGTGACCTATCGCTATCGTGGTCATTCCATGGCAGACCCGGTGTTGTACCGCGACAAGGACGCGGATGAACCGTGGCGCCAGCGAGATGCCATCGAGAATTTTGAGCGACTTCTCCTCTCGCAGGGACTTCTGACAGAGAGCGAGGCTGATGAGATCCGCCGGCGGGCTGAGGATGCCGTCGAGGAGGCTGTGGAGTTCGCACTCCAGAGCCCTGATCCCTCCCCAGAGGAAATCTACACTGACGTCTATGACGAAGATGCCGGCCAGGATTTGGTTGTTTGGACATGAGGAGTGCGGGTTATGGCTGAAATGACCTATCGAGAAGCCCTGAGACAGGCTCTCATCGAGGCCATGCAGGAAGACGAGAGCGTCTTCGTCATGGGCGAGGATGTGAATCTTTACGGCGGTTCCTACGGCGTGACGCGAGACCTGGCGAGTATGTTCGGCGATTACCGCGTGCGGGATACCCCGATTGCGGAGATGGCCATTGCCGGCGTAGCCACCGGAGCGGCCATGGCCGGCCTGCGCCCCGTTGCCGAGTTGATGACGATCAACTTCGCTCTGGTGGCTGCGGATGCCATCATCAACCACGCGGCCAAGGTGCGCTCCATGTTTGGCGGTCAGGCCGAGTCGCCTTTGGTTATCCGGACAGTGGGAGGTGGAGGTGCGCAACTGGCCGCCACCCATTCTCAGAACTTTGAGGCCATGTTTTCCCACATACCGGGGATGTACGTGGCGATGCCGGCTACGCCTTACGACGCCAAGGGCCTGCTCCGTACGGCCATCCTGGTGGACGACCCGGTGCTTTTCATCGAACATGCCAAGCTCTATAACCTGCGAGGTGAAGTGCCGGAGGAGAAGTACACCATTCCCCTGGGGCGAGCAGACATCAAGCGACCAGGCAAAGATCTGACGTTGATTGCGTATTCAGCCATGGTGCATGTGGCCCTGGACGTGGCCGAACGGCTGGCGGACCGGGGCATCGAAGCCGAGGTCGTCGATCTACGCTCCTTGCGTCCGCTGGACACTGAAACGATTGTGCGCTCGGTGAAGAAAACCAACCGGGCCGTGGTGGTAGAAGAGGACTGGCGCTCCTATGGTATCGGCGCTGAAGTGGTGGCACGCGTCCAGGAGGAGGCATTCGAGTGGCTGGATGCGCCTGTGCACCGCGTGGCATCTGAAGAGGTGCCATTCCCATATGCGAAGCCGTTGGAGCAGGCTGCGATGCCCAGTACCGAGAAGGTGCTGGCTCAACTTCGAGAGATGCGGATTATTTAGAGCCTATCGGACAACTCGCTGGGGCCGGATTTCCTCTGGCACGGTCAAGAGACCGGCCAGAGCGAAAGCGACCAGAGCAGAAGCGTGGGGAGATCTGTCAGAGCGTGAGCATTTGTCGGGTAGGCCGTTAGGGCGGTAGTGGAAGGGAGACAGAGTTGGCTACGGAAGTCGTTATGCCCAAGATGGGCTACGATATGGAAGAGGGCAAGATTGTCCAGTGGATCAAACATGAGGGCGATCCGGTTGAAAAAGGCGAGGTCATCGCGGAGATCGAGACAGGCAAAGTAAACATCGAAATTGAAGCCTTCGACTCCGGTGTGCTGCGCCGCATCGTCGCCCGTGAAGGTGAAACGGTCCCGGTTGGGCAAACCATCGCCTGGATTGCTGCTCCCGATGAGGAGCTGCCGGAGGTGCCGGCAGATGGCAAAGAGGCACCGGCGGCGGAAGTGCCGGCGGAGGCCCCGGAGCCAGCAGCCGTTGAAGCTGCTCCGGCCACGGCTGCGGAGGAGCCTCCACCAGTTGCGGGTGTGAAGGCTTCACCCCTGGCACGCCGAATCGCGGAAGAGCGAGGGGTTGACATCACTCAAATCAGCGGGACCGGTCCGGGCGGTCGCATCACCCGTCAGGATGTGGAGGCGTATCTCGCGGCCCAGGTGGCTGTGCCACCGAGGCCGGCTGCGCCGGCTCCGCCTGAGCGTGTTGAAGCGGCGGCCCCCAAGCGTCTGCCCGAAGTGCCATCGGAGAGGGCGCCGCTGTCCCAGTTGTGGAAGACGTTGGGCCGGCGCATGGTGCAGAGCAAGACACAGGCGCCGCATTTCTATGTCACCATGTCCATCAACATGAATAAGGCGATGGAATTGCGTGACCAGATCAACGAATACACTGAGAAGGCCGAGGGCATCAAAGTATCGGTCAATGACTTGGTGGTAAAGGCCACCTCCCATGTCTTGAAACAATTCCCGCGAATGAACGCCTCTTTCGCCGGCGAGGAATTGGTGCTTCACCGGCAGGTCAACATGGGTATTGCCGTCGCGACTGACGAGGGGTTGCTGACCCTCGTAATCCCCAATAC
>CAYYSH010000083.1:0-10632 GCA_964474265.1 uncultured Anaerolineales bacterium | reverse complement strand
GCAGTAATTTTAGCACAGATTGAAACGCCTGAGAAGCCGGCGGGCAGCCAAAACCTAACACCTTTCACAGTGATGAGCAAGGCATTCCCAGATGCCGTTCGCATGTGGGTGTGCTCACTTCTCGAAAGTCAGCCGTGGATTTAGGTCACTGATGGTTGATCATCGATGTGTGAATCTGCCGGCGTATGGCAAGGTAGCGTGGCATCAGGGTAGTGTACAGCCGGTATAGCGCTCGCGAGACAGGGAAGTCCCATGCGCCGATTTGCTCTACGAACTCGGCAGCGAAGCCGGCTTTGAAGCGATAAACGCCCCACATGGGATCACTCTCGTCCAGTTTGTCTGGAGCGCCCCACCAGTCATACCGGGTGCAGCCATGGGTTTTGGCCCACAGCATGGCTTCCCACTGCAACAGGTAGTTGGGCATCAGGTTGCGGTGGCGATCACGTGATGCCCCATACATGTACCACGCGGTGTTGCCGAAGCGAAACGGCAGTACGCCGGCCAGCGGTTCGTTCCGGTACCACGCGATGAACAATTGTGCCAGGTTGGCCTTGATGAACATACCCCACACGTCCCGATAGTATACGAATGGCCGTACAAGAAACCTGTCGCGTTGGCCTGTCTCGGCGTACATGCTGTAGAAGAGGGGGAGATTGTCAGAGGGCCTCACTTCGACCCCTTTGCGACGGGCATATCGGATATTGTAACGTGTTTTGGGCTTCATGGCCGCCAGAATCTCGTCGGGGTCAGGCCGGAGGTCAGTGTGGAGGGTGTTGCGAAACTGGATCTGTTCCTGGGAAGGGATCCAGCCACGACGCCTGAGTATTGTCGTGGCGCTCTCGTGGTGAGCGGGTACATCCGGATCAATCTTTACGAAAATGGCTCGCTGCTGGCGTGCGATGCCCTCAAGCTCGCCAAGGACTGCGTCGAATAAAGCCGAATCGTTATAGTCCAGCAGCGGACCTTTTGGCACGTAGAGGATCGAGAACGGGAGTGGTGCTGCTTGCCGGCGCAGGATTGACGCCACAGCGCACCGGCCATTCATCTCGAATAGCAGGCGAGCCGGCGTCCAACCGTAGAGACTCTTGAAAGTTCCCCATTCCCAGGATTGCAACACGTGGGAACATGGGAGCTGGCAGGCGAGGGTATTCCACTGCCTGGAATCGACAACCGGGGCTTTGCGTAAATCTGACATCTTCACGGGATACCGGTAGCGTGTGAGTAGCGGATCAGCGGTTGGAAGTTTACGTCAGCCGGCCCTTTGCCAGCGACCACAGGCGCGTGCCCAGCCAATAGCGGGCCGGCTTGAACACGCGATCGAAGCTACCAACTGTCTGGACGATCTGGCCGCCGAAGCCTTGTTTGAAGCGATATACGCCCCACATGTCTCCTTTGCCTCGTACGACGGCGTTGCCGTCGCGTGTCATGGGCTCACTGGTTGCATCGGGAATGCCCCAGAAGTCGTACCAGGTGCAGCCGTGTTGCTTGGCCCACTGGATGGCGTGCCACTGGAGCAGGTGATTGGGCATTCGGTTGCGGTGGCGGTCCGACGATGCGCCGTAGAGATAGTAAGCTGTACTGCCAAAGCGGAAGGCCATAAGGCCGGCCAGCAACTCATCCTCGTAGAATGCCAGGAAGAGCTCGGCCAGACCGTCAGGGTGGAAGTGACGCCATGCGGATTCGTAGTAGTCGCGTTGGTGGATGGCGAATTCGTCGCGTGCGCTGGTAGCCTTCATGAGTTCGTAGAAGGCTGGCAAGTCCGCCTCGCCGGCTCGACGTATCTTCACGCCTTTGCGCGTTGCCAGCCGAATGTTGTAGCGCCACTTGGGCTTCATCTGCATCAGGATGGTGTCGTCGTCGGGGCGCAGGTCCAGAATGAGGGTTGTGCTGGGTTGGATGGTCTGCTGACTGGGCCGAAAGCCCAGGGACTGGAGCTGGCCGGCTGCTGCGTCGTTCTTGGGCCAGTTCGGCTCGACCTTGAGGAAGATGGCGCCCCGGTCGCGGGCAGCAGCACTCAACGTGTCCAGCAGGGCCGGCAGCGCTTCATCATCTGGGGACAGCACCGGGCCACGCGGCACATACACCGTGGGTCCCCCGGGGGTAGAACGGATCAGCGCCTGGGCACCGCATGCTATGCGCCCCTTGCTCTCGCCGATGATTCGCAGTACCTGCCAGCCAAATTCTGATTTGAAGCTCCCCCAGGCGCTGGATTGAAGCAGATGGCCCCAGGGCGAGCCGGCAACGAATGCATCCCAGTCAGGTGCATGGGCGTCGGTTGACAAATAGAAATTCATTTACTACAATCCCGTTTGGTCGTAAGTTGTACTGGTTGCCTGTCCGAAAAGATGCCGGGGTAGTCTCATATTCTGGAATTATATCGGCAGGGCTGGTCTCAGGCAAACAACTCTTCTCATTTTAGTTGAAGTATGATATAATTGCGCCGCATTGGCGACGGGCGGCATACATTTGTCGTGCGTGATACCTACAATATCATCGGAGACAGTTGGCAGGAATCCTCTCGTCACAGCTCAGCGTGCCGGCTCGTGAGGATTCTGTTTTTGCCGGTTGTCACAGTCATTTCGCGTGGTGATGTGTGTGAGAAGTGAGATAGGAGGGGATCGTTGTTCCGCGACTATGCATTCATTCTCGTATTTAGCGCCATAGCCCTCTCGGTTCCTATCCTCGGGTTGGCGGTTGCATGGCTTCTTCGCCCGAAGAAACCAGGTAAGATCAAGAACGCCATTTACGAATGCGGCCTCGAAACTTTTGGAGAGACATGGGTCCAGTTCAAGGTCCAGTATTACATCTATGCACTGATCTTTGTCATCTTCGATATCGAGACCGTATTTCTGTATCCGTGGGCCGTGGCGTACAACAAGCTGGGATTGTTTGCGCTGGTCGAGATGTTTATCTTCATCGTGATTCTCGTGGCCGGCTTGCTGTATGCCTGGCGAACAGGGGCCCTGGAGTGGGTTTAGAACCTACCCGAAAAATCGCTGGGGCCGGTCTCCGACCGTGCCCCCGGCGCGGTCAGAGACCGGCCCGAACACTTTTCGGATAGGCACTTAGGCAGTTTCGGATGCTTCAACCGGGCTCAATATGAGGTATCGGATTCCGAAATGTGAGGCAGTCTATGCAATTTCTGGATAATCTGTTCTTGAACATCGGCCAGGCGATTCGAAACCTGCTCAGCGGCTTCCTGCCTGACTGGGGTGTCGAATTGGTCATGATCATCATCGCCGCCAGCGTCCTTACGCTGTTGGCGGTGCTGACCATGATGTTCCTGACCTGGCTGGAACGGAAGGTGGTGGGTCGCATTCAGGATCGGCTCGGGCCGAACCGTGTAGGGCCATTCGGGCTGATGCAGCCCATGGCCGACATGGTCAAGATGTTCATCAAGGAGGACATCACCCCCCGGGATGCGAGTCGCTGGGTGTATAACCTGGGGCCGATTCTGGTGGTGCCGCCGGCCATCCTCGCTTTCGCCGTCATTCCGTTCGGGCGCGGGCTCATTGGTGCCGACCTAAATATTGGTTGGCTATACCTGGCGGCTGTGGCATCGACGGAGGTGATCGGTGTATTCATGGCCGGCTGGGGATCGCGCAACAAGTATGCCTTGCTGGGGGCGATGCGGGCGGCCGCCCAGATCGTCAGCTACGAGATTCCCCAGGTTCTATCCGTGGTTGGTGTGCTTCTCCTGGCCGGCTCGCTGTCGATGCAGAAAATCGTCGAGGCGCAGAACGTCTGGTTTGTGCTGCTACAGCCGGTGGGATTCATCATCTTCCTGATCGCATCCGTGGCGGAGCTGGCGCGTTCCCCGTTCGACCTGCCTGAAGCGGAGTCGGAGATCATTGCCGGCTATCACACAGAGTACAGCGGCCTCAAGTTTGGCATGTTCATGCTGTCGGAGTATATCAGCACATTCGCTGTATCTGCGATTGCTGCGACGATGTTCCTGGGCGGATGGCGCGGGCCAATTCTCCCGGGCTGGTTATGGTTCTTCATCAAGACCTACGTCATGGTATTCGTGATCATGTGGATGCGGGGCACATTACCGCGCATTCGCGTGGATCAATTGATGAACTTCGCCTGGAAGATTCTGGTCCCTCTCGCACTGGCCAACCTGCTGCTGGCCGGCCTGATCGCCTATGCGCTTAAGCCTGGGGAGACGCCCGGCATTCTCATGTTTATCGGCTTCTTGGTAGGCAATCTGTTTCTGGTTGCGGGTGCAGCAGCTTTGCTCGTCTGGCGCGCGCCCAAGGCGGAGGAACCGAAAGTTGCGATTGTAAGCCCAGAAGGAGTTCTTGCCGGACAATGATCACACAAATTGTATTCCTCGCCATCGCCCTGCTAACGCTTGCGGGCGCGCTGGGTGTGGTGATTGCTCGCAGCGTTTTTGTGAGCGCCCTGTTTCTGATTTTGTCCTTCGTTGGCGTGACAGGCATCTATGTGCTGCTGGAGGCACCGTTTCTGGCCGGCGTACAACTCCTGATCTACGTGGGTGCTGTCGCCGTGCTGATCATTTTTGCTGTGATGCTCACCCGAAACGTGATGTCGGAGGAAACGCCGTTTCTCAATCGACAGTGGGGTATCGGCGGCTTCATTGCCGGGACGTTGTTCGTGCTGCTGACGCTGGCCGGCTTTCTCGCCAACTGGCAAGTGTCTTCCGCCGCGCCCCCGGAGGATGCCATTTCGGAACTGGGCAAGGCCCTTCTCAGCACTTATGTGCTCCCCTTCGAAGTGGCCTCAGTTGTGCTTCTTGTAGCGCTCATTGGTGCCATTGTGATTGCGAGAGAGGAGTGACATGGCTATTCCGCTTTCCTGGTATCTGGCTCTGGCCGCCGGCCTGTTTTGCATCGGGCTATTCGGCTGTCTCACGCGTCGCAACGCCATTGGTATTTTGATGGGCGTGGAGCTGATGCTTAACGCCGTGAACATCAACCTGGTGGCGTTCTGGCGCTACATCACACCGCAGGACCTGGCCGGCCAGGTATTTGCTGTTTTCATCATCACCCTGGCGGCCGCAGAGGCAGCGGTTGGCCTGGCCTTGATCATCTCGATCTATCGCACATACGATTCGGTTGACATGGAGGAGATCAATCTCCTGAAATGGTAGCAATCAGTTTCGGAGTGGATAGACCGAAGCCCATATTCCCAAATCCGCAATCCGAAGTGAGTAGGGGTTGTTCATGAACAACATCTTCTTCAATTTAGCCTGGTTGATCATCTTCTTTCCGGCACTGGCATTTGCCTTGATTGTACTGGTCACCCGTGACAACAAGAGATTGAGCTCCACCATTGCCGTAGCCGGCATTTTCCTGTCGTGGCTGGTGGCCATGGGGGTGTTCTTCTCGGCCCTGTCCATCGGTGGGCACCTGGCCGAAGAACCATTCTACCGCTATTTCGTCTGGTCGCCCACAGGAAACTCCGCAATTGAAGTCGGCTGGGTGATTGATCCGCTCTCGGCGGCCGCTGTGGCCTTCGTGACCACAGTGTGTCTCATGATCTTCATCTACTCCCAGGGATATATGACTTTCCCCCCTCACGAGGACCCCAAAGAGCATCCCGAGGCAGCCGCGGTGAATCTGGACCCCCGGTATAGCCGGTTTTTCGCCTTCATCTCGCTGTTCGCCGTCGGGATGTTAGGCTTTGTGCTTTCCAGCAATCTGGTGGAGAGCCTGGTCTTCTGGGAGATCATGGGGCTGTGCTCGTATCTGTTGATCGGGTTCTGGTTTAACAAGCGGTATGCTGACCCGAAGAAGATCACGCCGGCCCAGGCCGGCATGAAGGCTTTCCTCACGACCCGTGTGGGCGATATCATGTTTCTGCTGGGGATCATCGCTCTTTACGCCTTTGCCAACACGGTCAACTTCCGTGAGGTTTTTGAGCCCGCGACGATCGAGATGCTGGCCCACAAAATGGTGACCTTCGGGCCCCTCGGGTTGGCGATTCCAGCAGCCACGCTGATCGCGATTCTGCTGTTTGGCGGCTCCGTGGGCAAGAGTGCCCAGTTCCCGCTCCATGTCTGGCTGCCTGATGCCATGGAAGGTCCAACACCGGTCTCGGCTCTGATCCACGCTGCCACCATGGTCGCTGCCGGCGTGTTCCTGGTCGCCCGGATGTTTCCGGTGTTCAGCGCCGTCGAGCACAGCCCGGCGCTAAACGTGGTGGCGGTCATCGGTGCGTTCACGGCGCTGTTTGCGGCCACCATCGCCGTGGCCCAGTTCGATATCAAGCGTGTGCTGGCGTATTCCACGGTCTCGCAACTGGGGTACATGATCATGGCGCTGGGGATTGGAGCTTACGTGGCCGGCGTGTTTCACCTGATCACCCACGCGTTCTTCAAGGCACTCCTGTTCCTGGGTTCCGGCTCTGTCATCCACGGAGTTGAGCATGGCATGCACCATGGGCATCACGACGAGCACGCGGAGCACGCGCCGCGGTCGGTCGGTGGATCTGACCCCCATGACGCCAACGACATGCGCAACATGGGCGGCCTCAGCAGTCGGATGCGGTGGACATTCCTGACCTTCCTGGTGGGGACGCTGGCGCTGACCGGGATTCCGCCCTTTGCCGGCTTCTTCAGCAAGGACGAGATCCTGGCCCATGCGTTTGAAGAGGGTATCGGCCATGGAGAAAGCCTGGCAACCTTTGCATGGGTTTTTGGGACTGTGGCGGCGTTCCTGACCGCGTTTTACATGGCGCGCCAGATTTTCATGGTGTTCAGCGGAGCGCCCAGCACCGATGCCGCCGATCGTGCGCACGAGTCACCCTTTGTCATGACCGGCCCGCTGATGGTGCTGGCGTTCTTCTCGCTCGTGTTGGGGTTCGTAGGCTTGCCCGAAAACATTTCGCCTTACGGCAACCCTTTCCACAGCTTCATCGGTGAGCGGTTCGCCGCCGGCCAATTTAACCCGGCCGTCGCAAGTATCTCTGTGGCTGTGGCTGTAGCCGGCTGGGTTCTGGGGTGGCTGCTGTATGGCCGCCAGCCGGCTGCTGCCCGAGAACAGGAGCCTCTGCGCCGGCTTGGGCCGCTGTGGACCCTGTTGAACCGCAAGTACTTCGTCGATGAGTTTTACCAGGCGACCATCATCCGGGCAACGGTTGCCTTCTCCGTTCTCAACGGTCTGATCGATCGGTATCTCGTAGACGGCGCGGTCAATGGCGTTGGCTGGCTGACCAACCAGTTCTCGATATTGAATGGATTGTTCGATAACTACGTCGTGGACGGCATTGTCAATGGCGTTGGCTTCATCACCGAAGAGGGGGCCCGGGGGCTACGCCTGATTCAAACGGGTCGTGTGCAGAACTATCTGTTGCTCGTGTTTTTCAGCGTGCTGGTGCTGGTCGCCCTGTTCTTTGGACTCTAAAATGGAGGAGTATCAGATCCAATGTTTCCCATCCTGACGGCTATCACGTTTTTCCCATTGGTGGGAATGCTCATTGTGCTGTTTCTTGACGACGATGAGCTCATCAAGCGCGTCTCACTGCTTGTAAGCCTGATTCCGCTTTTGCTGTCGGCCTATCTTTGGATTGCCTATGCAGGGACAGCCGGCGGTATCCAATTTGAGGAGCTGAAGACCTGGATTCCCTCGGTGGGGATCGCCTACCACATGGGCGTCGATGGCTTCAGCGTGCCCCTGATCTTTCTGACGACGCTGCTGACGACGGTCTCGCTGGGCTACTCCTACATGAATATCGACCATCGGGTCAAAGAGTACTTTGCGCTGTTCCTGCTGCTGGAAACGGGCATGCTCGGCGTGTTCGTGAGCCTGGACCTCTTCCTGTTCTACGTGTTCTGGGAGATCGGTCTGGTCCCGATGTATTTCTTGATCGGGATTTGGGGTGGCCCGCGCCGGGAGTATGCAGCCATCAAGTTCTTTCTGTACACGCTGGCCGGCAGTGTCTTCATGCTGCTTGCCATCATCGGTGTGGCCATTAATACCGGGACATTTGACATCATCAAAGTAGCGGAGTCCGGCCCGTTCGCCGGCAATGCTCTGCTCCAGAGCCTGGCGTTCCTTGGCTTCTTCCTGGGCTTTGCCATCAAGGTGCCCATGTGGCCGTTCCACACATGGCTGCCAGATGCTCACGTTGAGGCACCGACCGCCGGCTCGGTGATCCTGGCCGGCGTGCTCCTAAAGCTGGGCACCTACGGGTTCGTCCGGATTCTGATGCCCTTCTTCCCGGACGCATTTCGGACTTTCGCCATCCCCATCGGCTTCCTGGCGTTCACGAGCATCGTGTACGGTGCGCTAGTTGCCATGGCTCAATGGGACTTCAAGAAGCTCATCGCCTATTCCTCTGTTAACCACATGGGGTACGTGATGCTGGGGATTGCGGCGGCAATGGCTGCGTCCAACGCCAATCTGGACGCCCGCGCCACGGCGGTGAATGGTGCAGTGCTGCAGATGTTCAACCACGGCATCATCACTGGAGCTTTGTTTATGCTCGTCGGTCTGATCTATGATTGGCGGACCCATGAGCGCGACTTTCGCAGTTTTGGCGGCATGTGGGCCATCACCCCGGTGTACGGAACGTTTTTGATGGTCGCCAGCTTTGCGAGTCTCGGGCTGCCGGGACTGGCCGGCTTTGTCAGCGAGTTCATGGTCTTCCGGGGTGCTCTGGCGTCGGGTGATGGCAATTTCGGCATGGGGCTGCTCACCGTCCTGTCGGTGTTGGGCATCGTGATCACGGCCGCCTTCTTCCTGTGGAAAGTCATCCAGATGATCCTTCTGGGGCCGGCGAACGAGCGTTGGAAGGGCATTCCTGACCTGAACACAGCCGAAGTGCTGGCATTGGCACCGCTTGTGTTCTTCATGGTGTTTGTCGGCGTGTACCCGGCACCGGTTGTCAGCGTGATCAATGAGACGACCAGGAGCATGCTTATTGCTCTCGGCCTCGGCTGATCAGATGGGGGTGCCGGCGGGGAGCAACCATGTTGTGTTCCCCTGCTTGCGGGCACCCTTGCACAAGACGGAGGCAATGAATTGAGTGTAGCCGATACGCTTAGGCTCTTTTCGCCAGAACTCATTTTGACGCTCTTCGGCCTGATTGTCCTCAGCTACGATATGCTGGTTCGCCGGCAAGAGCGAGCACAGGCCGGGCTCACCCTGCTTGGACTGGTGCTGGCGCTGCTCGCGTCCCTGTGGGTTGGGGATGAGTCAGCAGTGCTGTTCTCCGGCATGTTCGTTGTTGATCCCTTTACGACGTTTTTCCGCGTTGTGTCCATCGTCACTGGGGGCCTGATCCTTCTCGGTTCGGTGGAATACCTGCGGCAGCGCAGCTCTTTCCGGGGCGAGTTTTACAGCCTTCTTCTGTTCACCATTCTGTCGATGACCCTCATGGCCGGCGCCAGCGACCTGATCATGGTGATCCTCTCCATCGAGTTCCTGAGCATCACCAGCTACATCCTGACCGGGTGGCTAAGGGATGACATCAAGTCCAGCGAAGCGTCGGTCAAGTACTTCCTTTACGGGTCAATCACAACGGCAGCAATGGTCTATGGAGCGTCGCTGCTGTACGGGTTGAGCGGACATACCAATCTTGCCGAGATCGCTCGGGTGCTGCAAGAGCCAGGAGCTGCTTTTGGCAGTAACCTGCGAGCGTTCTCGCTGCCGGCAGCGATGCTGCTGTTGACAGGATTTGGGTTCAAGATCGCCCTGGTGCCCTTCCACCAGTGGTCGCCCGATGCCTACGAAGGTGCGCCAACGCCTGTGACGGCGTTTCTCTCCATCGGCCCAAAGGCTGTTGGCTTTGCCATGTTGGTTCGGGTGTTCCTCACGGCTTTGCCGTACGCCGAGGTGGAGTGGACAGGCGTCCTGATCGGCGTTGCTGTTATCACCATGACGCTGGGGAATCTGGTGGCTATCGTCCAGAAGGACATGAAGCGTCTGATGGCATATTCCAGTATCGCACAGGCCGGCTACATGCTCATCGGTGTTGCCAGCCTCTCAGCCGCCGGCAAAACAGGCATCGATGCTATTGCAGCCACGCTCCTCTACGTGTTTGCCTACGTGTTCACAAACATGGGAGTTTTCGCCACGATTATCGCGGTGGACAACGCTGAAGGTTCATCGGCCATTAGTGCCTATCGTGGGCTCATTCGCCGGCAGCCGCTTATGGCAGCGTCGATGTTCATCTTCTTCCTGAGCCTGGTGGGCATCCCGCCAACCGCCGGCTTTATCGGCAAATTCGCCGTGTTCCTCTCAGCTATCGACGCCAAGCTCTACGGCCTGGCTGCCATCGGCGTGGTGAATGGTGTGATCTCCGTGGTGTACTACTTTGGCGTGGTGAAAGAGATGTTCTTCCTGGGCGAGACGGAGCCAGAAGCCAGGCCGGTCCGGGCCGGCGCATGGTTGCAGGGGGCTCTGCTGGTTTCATTAGTGATGACTTTGCTTATTGGGCTCTATGCCGAGCCCTTTGTTGAGATGGCAAATAATGCAGCGCAGGGGTTGATGCAAGTCAGCCAACTTCTGGCACTAAAGTAGCCCGGTGAAATTCGACCACGCCACACTGGGCAGTCAAACGCCGGAGATATGTTGCCTCCGGCGTTTTGCGTTGCCGGCCGGCTTCAGTATAATCAGTGCCTGAGAATTTCGAGGAGTGAGGCATTCCCAGATGCCTCACGGG
>CAYYSH010000082.1:2354-10713 GCA_964474265.1 uncultured Anaerolineales bacterium | reverse complement strand
GCAGCGTGAAGATGACCGCCCCTTCTTCTCTTCTGGCCGAGATTTTATCGCCGTTGTGAGCAGCACGCCGGCGAAATGCGATGGAGATGGATAGGGCGACCAGGAGCAATGCCAGCGCCACCAGACGAAAGGTCACGTCGCTACCCATCTCCCAACCCCGATCCGGGCCGGCCTGTCGAACAGGCTGACATCACATGCCCGCAAACAGTCGCACCACCTGTGCGACCACGAACGTGACCAGGAAGGCAATGGAGAGTGGCATGAGCGCGCCGAAGGCGGTCCATTTCTTGCTGCCTGTCTCCTTCCACATCGTCCAGATCGTTGTGGAGCAGGGGTTATGCAACAGCGAGAAAAGCATCAGGTTCACCGCTGTCAGCAGTGTCCAGCCTTGCTGTCCCACCAGGAGCGCCTGCAACTGGCTCATGCTGTCCAGCTCGATCATCATGCTGCTACCGGTGTATGCCATCAGAATGGTTGGCACGACGATCTCGTTGGCCGGTATGGCGATGATGTAGGCCAGCAGGACCACACCATCCAGGCCGATGGCGTGCCCCAGCGGATTCAGCCAGCCGGCCACCCACTGGGTCAGGCTTTGCCCGCCGATCACGACGTTGCTCAGCAGCCAGATGACGCCGCCGGCCGGCGCTGCCATCACAATCGCCCGATAAAGCACAAACAGCGTGCGGTCGATGAGCGAGGTGTAGAGTGTCTGCATGATGTTGGGCCGGCGATAGGGCGGCAACTCCAGCGTGAAGCTACTGGCCTCGCCGCGCAGCACGGTCCGCGAGAGCACCCACGACATGATGAGGGTCACTGCCACGCCGATGAGAATGACAGCCACGACAGAGCCGGCGGCCGCGAACGAGGCGAAGGCCGGCGGGAAGGCGGCCGCCACGAAAATCGTCGCCAGCATGATCAGCGTGGGGAAACGACCGTTGCAAGGCACGAAGTTGTTGGTCAGGATGGCGATGAGCCGCTCTCGGGGTGAGTCAATCACGCGACAGGCCACGACGCCGGCTGCGTTGCACCCGAAGCCCATGGACATGGTCAGCGCCTGCTTGCCGTGGGCACCGACGGCCTTGAACAGCCGGTCCATGTTGAAGGCCACCCGTGGCAGGAACCCCAGATCCTCAAGAATCGTGAAGATGGGGAAGAAAATGGCCATGGGCGGCAACATCACCGAAACGACCCACGCCAGCCCGCGATAAACGCCGTGCCAGATGAAACCGGTGATCCACCACGGCACGCCGGCGGCAGTGAACAAGGCGCTGGCCTGATCCTCAATCCAGAACAGGCCACTGGCGATAAGTTGCGACGGATAGTTGGCTCCGGTGATCGTGAGCCAGAAGGCGACTGCCAGGCCGAGCAGCATGATGGGCAAGCCCCACACAGGTGAGGTGAGGATGCGGTCAATTCGCTGGTCGAGATCCCACACCCGGTCGCCGGCACTGCGAACGGCCCGGGCGGCGATCCGCTCGGCATCCGCATAAATGGCCTGGACCATCTGATCGCGGAACGAGACGTCCAGGGTCCGCTGGAGGGCATCAGCGCGGGCCAGAATGTCCTGGGGGGTGACTGCGGTTGTGTGGCTCATCGGGCCGCCTCCAGTACCAGTTTGTTGGTGTCAACGCCACGGCCGGCGGGGACGTGGCCGGCGGCCAGTTCAGCCAGCTCACCCGTCTCCATGGCTTCCCGCACCCGCTGATCACCGTCAAGCAGGCGCATGGCGATCCATCGTGCGTTCGGGATCCCGGGGTAAGCCTGCTCAATCATGGGCACCAGTTCGGCCACAGCCCGCTGAAACTCGCCATTGCCCTTGATCCGATGGGGCCTGGTCCGGATCGTCCCATCGATCACCTCGGCCACGGTTTGAATCAGATCGCGCAACCCTTCTCCTTTGAGGGCCGCCGTGGGGACGACTGGCACGCCCAGGTCTCGGGCCAGGCTGCGGTGATCAATTTCGATTCCTTTGCGCTGTGCTTCGTCCATCAGGTTGAGACACACCACAGCTTTGTCGGTGATTTCCAGCACCTGCAACACCAGGTTCAGGTTGCGTTCCAGCACGGTGGCATCGACCACGACGATGGTGCAATCGGGCCGGCCAAACAAAATGAAGTCGCGTGCCACCTCCTCGTCCACGGAGGCCGAGAGCAGGGAATAGGTGCCGGGCAGGTCTACCAGCTTGTAGCGTTTGCCCCGGAATTCGTATCCCCCTTCGGCGCGTGCCACGGTCTTGCCAGGCCAGTTCCCGGTATGCTGCTTCAAGCCGGTCAGCGCGTTGAAGACAGTGCTCTTGCCGGTATTGGGATTGCCGGCCAGCGCCACGATGTAATCCCAATCCCGCATTTCAATTCCCAGGCTGATCAGGTGCTCGTGAAAAGCACAGCTTTCACAGGGATCAACCAATCCTTTCAAACTCTTCGTAGCCATTGTCTACAACTCCACAAATCCTGTTTGTTCTACGAGTCCTGCAGCAACGCCCCGTTCGAGCTACGGTCCTGAAGCGCAGACGCAGCATTTCGCAGTTTCTGAACCCAAATCTGGTCAGCCTGTTCGCGGCGCAGAGCCACGAGGGTTCCTCGTACCCGATACGCCTTCGGCTCGCCAAACATACCGGGCAGCGCACACTCGATGGTGACGCCTGGTGTCAGGCCCAGGTCCAGGAAGCGCCGGCGCGTCAGGCCCTGTGATTCGAGGGCGAGGACGGTCGCCTTCTCCCCTGGCTGCAATGCCGATAAACGCTCGGCGTCTGCTGGCAGCGCCGATACCGGCGGTGGTGTACTGACGAAGATGTTGCCGGCCACGACCGGTGCCAGCCAGCACTCATCGCCGTCCATGTTCAAATGCAGACCCTGCTCACCTGATTCCAGAACCTCAACCACCAATCCGGGGAGCAGCCCCTCGGCCACGATCTGGGTGAAGACCGACTCCGGCTCGTCCTCGATGTGCACAATCTGGGCCGGCTCGCCGACGGGCCAGTCCACCAGCGGCTTGCCAACGTGCGGCTCCAGTTCACCGCCGGCGGTTGGGATGGGATCGCCGTGGGGATCGCGGCGCGGGTAACCGAGATCAGCCTCCAGACTATCGATCTCGGGCGGCGTCAGCCGGTGTTCGTGCCGCTCAGCAGCGGCATGCACATCGCTAAGCGGCAACCCGACCTCGTCGGCCAGGTAGCGCTCCCAAAGCCGGTGAGCGCGAATGACCTGGAGTGCCCATCCATGCCCCTGGGGCGTGAGTCGCAGTCCCTCACCGGTGGAGTGGAGTAATCCCTGCTCCTCCATGCGAGCGATGAGCTCAACGACCTCCCTCAAGGGTAGTCCGAGAGCGCCGGCCAGGGACTCGGGCGTGGCGCGGTAGCCGCGATGCTGCCGGCTGTGCACATGCTTCAGGGCATCCTCGATCAGCACGCGTTGTTCACGCCGGCGAGCGCTCCGCCAGCGCCAGATCAGGCCGCGATCCGGCCAGACGAAGAGCAATGTCACCGCGATGGCCAGAACAGCAATGACGATCGCATCAATGATTGTATTTAGTGGCGGCATGATGTTCGCTTTCTCGAAATCCAAATTTTTCCTTGGCTAAATTGCGCGTTTATTATAACTGAAATTTATCAGGTTGTCAAGGCTTAAACTCCAAAAAATGACGGGGGCGGCGGTCCGAGCTTGCCCGACCACCGCCCCCGTGAGCGGGGGCTAACAATAAGCGGAGGTTTTTTTAGTTTATTGGGTTTGTCCCATGACTGGATCGGGAGGACGAAGTGGTGGGCGCACCTGCTCTTGTGCAAAGCGAAGCACCCAAATTTGGCTAAGTGGACCGCGCCCCGCGTCCGCGTAGCCGACCCCAATCTGCCAATACGGGCCAAAAAGGAGTTGCTGGCCGGCGGGCGATGCTGCCAGAAGGTCCACCACCGCTTCGGGCGATGAAACCCCGACCAGCATTACCTCGAAGCGGCTTGCGGAGCCGATGGGTGTGGTCAGGCAAGACGCCAGGTTCATACCCGTGCTGGACATGCAGCGTGCCATCAGGCTATCAACCCGCCGCTGGGCTGCTGCCATGAGGTCGTCATCGGGGCGAAGGGCCGGCAAGTCCCGAAGTTGTCGCGCGTGGTTCACGGCCTCGACCACAGCCGCTGTGGGATTCGGGCTGCCGGCTTCCTGGCGTGCCTCCAGCACCGCCTGGTAAGCATTCACAAGTCCGTACCCGTAGAACGGATCCCAGCCTGGGCTTCCCAGGTCGTTCGCCGTGGACTGAATGATGTCTCGAACCTGACTGCTGGTAAGCCCGGGGTTGCGAGACAGGACCAGGGCAGCCACGCCGGCCACCTGGGCTGTTGCAAAGGATGTACCGCTTCCTGACCGACAGCCTCCGCTGCAGGTGGCAAGGATGTTGGTTCCAGGCGCGGCGACAGCGACGTAATCGCCCCAGTTGGAGAAGCCGGCCCGCTGCTGGTCACGAGTTGTACCTGCCACGGCCAGTACTGGATCGTATGCGGCCGGGTAAACGGGAGCGTTGCTGTTCTCATTCCCGGCGGCGGCCACCAGCAAGACGCCATGCCGCCAGGCGTAGTTGATGGCCTCCTGCAATGTTCGCGATGGATACGGACCGCCTATGCTGAGGTTGATGATGTCTGCGCCGTGGTCGGTTGCCCAGATGATGGCTTTGGCGATTGTGGCATGGGTGCCAGCACCGCCCTGGTTTAACGCCTTGAGTGGCATCACTCGCGCGCTGTAGGCGACGCCGGCACCGCCATAGCGGTTGTTAGCTGCGGCTGCGGCGACCAACGCAATCAGAGTCCCGTGGCCCTGGTCATCCCACGGCTCAGGATCCTCGTTGACGAAGTCATAGCCAGGCACGAGCTTGTTCTTCAAATCCAGCTCGCCAGGATTCACACCGGTGTCAATGACAGCAATGACAACTCCCTCACCGGTGGTCATATCCCAGGCTTGAGGTACCCCAATGGCGTCCAGGTGCCACTGAGCATGCACGTCTGGATCGTTAGGCAGATCGAGCGCCTGCACAGGGTAGTTGGGTTCAGCGTAGACAACGCCAGGCAGCCGACGCAGCATGTCCAGGGCCACCCTGGGCGTCCCAGATGCTACTCTAACCAGTTTGACCCCCAGTTGCGGGATATTCCCAACCACCTGGGAGTGCAGCTCTGCCTGTACCTGGGTCAGGACGTCGGCTGTCTGCCCGGCCTCAAATTTGACGAGCAACTCGATCGGGGCAGTGTCTGTCGCAATTGCGAGAGGATGTGCTGGCCGGGAAGCGGGATACAACGGTCCCGACGGGTACGCTGTCTCTGGTACAATCGGGATCGTTGTACACATTTGCGGCTGGGGCAGGGTCACCGGGACTGCCAGCGCGCGCGAGCTCAATAGCGCGAAACACGCTACCGCGAACGCAAGAGCGCCGGCCCGGCGCAGCCGTGCTATACTCATTACGCCACCTCCGAAAGATACCGGGCTTCGACATCCGGGGGTATTGAAGCCCGGGGGCAGGTTATCCTTCGAGCGGCAAATTGTCTATGCGGCCTCAGTTTATGTCGACGGTGTCACGAGAGAATCACGATTATTAAGATATTATGACAACAAGTGGAGGCAATTCGGTCAGTGAAGCGGGCATTTCCAACCGAATTGCCTCCACGATCAAGCGGGTCTTGGTCGTTGCCGGCTAGTTGCCTATGACCTGTCCGTCATGGAGCGGGATCCGTTTAGCCTCAGAGGCAAGCGGGAATTGCACAATGAGATCCAAATCCGCTTGCTGAAGCATCATAAAGGTTTCTTTCAGGAACTCAGGTGAAGGCTGGAAGCCAGGATACATCGCTCCGTACAGGCTTACAAGCGCGTCGATCTGCTCCGGGCTGTAGGCCAATCGTGGCAACTCTTTTCCGTTGACGAAGATTCGCAGGCCGTCGGCGTGGGTTTCGATCTCGACGTTCTGCAGGTTGATCGTCTTGAAGAAAGTGATGTAGTAGTCCGGTAGTTCGATGAAGGACAAGTCCATCCCCGTCAGAGCGGCAATGTCCCGACTCGTTAACCCCATGATGGTCGGCAGGCCATCTTCCCGGTATTCCACTGCCAGGTGGACAACAGCCGAGGGTTGTTCAACATCAGCGAGGGCCGGCAGCTCCACCCCAGGCGCGTGTCGTTCAATCAACGCGTTGCCAGGTGCGACCGGGAACCGAAGTACAACGTCAAGCCCCAGTCGCTGCAAGACCGGCACGAGACGCTTGATTACGGAGGTGTTCTGCACACCCAGCATGTCCGCGAGCTCAGCAGCGTTGTCCAGCGACTCGGCACTCCAGCCGATGGATGGGAGCAATTGCCCGTTGGCATACAGAAGCAGGCCGTTCTGGGTATGCTGAATCTCGATGTGTTGGAGATTTGAACGTACAAACCAGTCGATGTAGGACTCTGGCAGTTGCAGGAAGCTCAGGTCGATGCCGGTGAAGCGCTGAATGTCGGTCGCTCTAAGACCAAAGATGCTGGGGATACCCTGATCATCATAGGTGATCTCCACAGCCGGCAGATTAAGCTCCGGGATGAAGTTTGCCGCAGCTTCGATAATGTTCAGTGTGGATTCCGGAACCTCAGCTCCTGTTGTCTGCGTACTGCAGGCAGTGGTTAACAATACCAGGGCCAGGACAATAACCAGAAAGACTCGCGCATGTCGCATTCACGCACCTCCTTTGGTCAGTTGCGAGGTTCAAATCAAGAGGCCACTCTTTACAGGGGGGATCAACTCAGATCATGAAGGGCAATTGAGTTCACCAGTTGGCGTTACCTCCTTCCCACACATTGAGTACCAGGGGGTACTACGCTACCAACAAAACCAGTGCAGCTTCACGAACCAGTGAGTTGCGTGCAGTATCGTTCATAGCATACCAGAGGATGCATTGTTTGTCAAGGCGATGACATAAGCTGGTCAAGCTGGATTCGGTTTGAAGATTCGGCGAATCCAACCTATAATGGCACGTAGATTCACATTGGACCGCCGGCCCCCACGGTTGCTGCCGGCCGACTATCACGAGGGATTCGACATGCGATTCTTGTGTGACGCGATGCTTGGCCGCCTGGCGCATTGGCTTCGTCTTCTCGGGTACGATGCTGTGTATTCTGCTGCCGATGATCATGAACTGGCTCGCCAAGCGCGAGCGGAAGATCGTGTTCTCCTGACCCGGGACACCCTGCTTGCTGAGCGACGGGGCATACGAGCGTTGCTCATCACGAGTGGTTCCCCGGATGATCAACTACGTCAGGTGATCCAGGAATTTGGCCTGAGTCAGACTCGGGCCCTGTCCCGTTGTCCAAAATGCAATACGCTGCTGCGCGAAATCCAGAAGCCGGCTGTGAAAGACCGTGTGCCCCCGTATGTCTATGAGCATCATACCGCCTTTCAGGAATGTCCAGGGTGCGGCAGGATTTACTGGCAGGGGAGTCACTGGCGACGCATTCAGGATCGGTTGGCCGCACTCAACTCCAACAACGAGTGAGCATTGAGGCTCAGGGACAAGTGTGTTATAATTGTGCTGGTTAGCAAGATCGGAACCGCGTGTCGATTGAGTTTCGGAAGGAGAGGTGCAACTGGAGAGTACAGAGTTAGCTCACACGATTGTGGATATCATGGATGATCGGCAGGCTGCCGACATCGTGATGTTGGATATCCGGCCAGTTTCTCTGATTACCGATTATTTTGTCATCGCGACCGGCGAGTCGCGACGTCAGCTTTCCGCTATCACCGACACAATCCTCGAAACCGTCAAGAAGAGCTGTGACAGCAAACCACTTGCCATAGAGGGTACGCCAGACTCTGGTTGGATCATTCTCGACTATGGGGGGGTTGTCGTTCACCTTTTTGCACCCGAAGTACGCGAGTATTATAACCTTGAGCAATTCTGGCAAGAGGCCACGCTGGTTGTGCGCATTCAGTGAGGCCGGCCCTGCTTCCTGCTGCTCGATCGATTCGCGTCCTGGCTGGTGTTAGAGCAAAACAACTGCCCCTGACCTCGCATCCGGCGGGTAGAGCCGGCCTCTACGACTAACAGCTACTCATATATCCACTGGTCAGCGGCACGCGGCCAACTGATCAACTCCTCTTCTTTGAACCAGAGGGCTATCTCCTGCCTGGCGGTCTCCGGTCCATCTGAGCCGTGCACCAGGTTGCGACCGATCTCCAGTGCGAAGTCAGCTCGAATGGTGCCCGGAGCGGCCTCAGCCGGCGCTGTCGCCCCCATCGTCCGGCGCACGATCTCGATGGCGTTCGGCCCTTCAATCACCATCGCCACAACCGGGCTGGCCGTGATGTACTTGATGAGCGGTTCGAAAAACGGTTTTCCTTCATGAACCGCATAGTGTTCGCGTGC
>CAYYSH010000082.1:0-2344 GCA_964474265.1 uncultured Anaerolineales bacterium | reverse complement strand
TCTGTGACATCCACCAGTTTCAGCCCAACGATTTTGAGGCCACGGCGCTCAAGACGTGCGATAATCTCGCCCACAAGCCCCCGCTGGACAGCATCCGGCTTGATCAAGACCAGTGTTCGTTCCACAAAGACCTCCTCAATACGCTCTAGAGCCTATCCAAAAAATCCCGGATAGGCGTTTAGTGATGTGGTGTGAATCGGCTCTCTATTATGGCGGCACCTGTCTTGCAAGTCAACTTGATCTGATTAAAATCGGCTTTCCGAATTGGACCATGATCGGACCTTGCAGGAACGGGTTTTTGACCTTAACTATGTAAAATACATCCTGTAAGGAGGTGTTAACATGCTCAAAGAAGAGCCAAAACTAAGCAAAGACGCTCTATTGGCGAAGGCAAAGAAGCCGGCTGAAGACGCTATGCGCCTCCACCCCTTCTATCGCGGCAAGATCCAGACCGCGCTTAAATGTCCTGTGCGAGACCTCAACGATTTTGCGATCTGGTACACCCCCGGGGTTGCCGCTCCATGTCGTGCTATCTCCGAGAACCGTGAATTGGTGTTTGAATACACTAACAAGTGGAACACCATCGCGGTTATTAGTGATGGAACGCGTGTTTTGGGGCTGGGTGATATCGGTCCGGAGGCCGGCCTGCCTGTGATGGAAGGAAAAGCGTTGCTGTACAAGTATCTGGGAGGCGTTGATGCGGTGCCCATCACGCTGGCCACCAAAGACCCGGATGAGATCATCCGGACCGTCAAGTTGCTCCAGCCGGCCTTCGGGGGCGTGAATCTTGAGGATATCAGCCAACCGAAGTGCTTTCGGATTCTGGACACGCTACGCGCCGAGGCCGAAATTCCTGTCTGGCATGATGACCAGCAGGGTACGGCCACCGTCACATTAGCCGGCCTCATCAATGCCCTCAGAGTTGTCGGCAAGAAGATGGAGGATGTCCAGATCGCCTTCGTGGGTGCGGGAGCTGCCAACGTTGCCGTCTCCCGGCTGGCCTTCCTGGCCGGCGCCAGACCCGAACGGGCCATATTCGTTGATAGCCGGGGCATTCTGCACCAGCATCGGGAAGACTTGTACCAGCGCCGGCATGAGTTTGTCGATAAGTGGCGTCTCTGCCAGGTGACGAACGGCGAGGGGAGGACCGGCCACATCCGCGAAGCGATGGAAGGTGCGGATGTGGTTATTGCCCTCTCTAAGCCGGGCCCGGATACCATCAAGAAAGAGTGGGTCGCCCAGATGGCCCCGGACAGCATCGTGTTCGCATGTGCCAACCCGATTCCCGAGATCTGGCCATGGGATGCACGGGAGGCCGGCGCCCGGGTTGTTGCCACCGGCCGATCCGACTTTCCAAACCAGGTGAACAACTCGTTAGGCTTCCCAGGCATTTTCCGCGGCGTTCTGGACGTCCGCGCGACGACCATCACGGATGAGATGTGTCTGGCTGCAGCCGGCGCGCTGGCAGACATGGCGGCCGAGCGCGGCCTGGATGAGAAACACATCTTACCAACCATGGACGAGTGGGAAGTGTTTCCGCGTGAAGCAGTGGCTGTGGCCATGAAGGCGCAAGAACAGGGCGTTGCGCGACTGACGGTAACACCAGACGAGGAGTTCAGGCGTGCTGAGGGTATCATTCGCGCCTCTCGCAAGATGGCTCAGGTGCTTGTTGACGCCGGCCTGATCCCGTTGCCGGCCCAGGAAGCAAAGCCGGTGCCGGTGTAGCTGAAGGAGGGAGACGGATGTACGATTTGATTATCATTGGTGGTGGGCCGGCAGGCCTGACAGCAGCAGCTTACGCCATCCGCAGAAGATTGGAGACCTTGCTCATCAGCGAGGACCTGGGAGGCAAGGCCAACTACCGCATGGAACTTCCAGATTTGGAGGGGCACGAGGTCATTACAGGCGATGAGGTTATAAACAAGTTCAAAGGTCAACTTCGGTACCTGGATTATGCCCGCCGCTTTGACCACGTGACCTACGTGAAGGCGAAGGACTCCCACTTCCTGGTTCAGACGGACTCCGGTGCTGAGTTCGAGGCGAGAGCTGTGGTCGTCGCCACGGGGGCTATGCCGCGCATGCTGGGGGTGCCGGGCGAGGAGCGGCTGCTGGGCCGTGGCGTCAGCTATTCGGCCATCAGCCATGCCCATCTATTCGTTGACAAGAATGTTGCGGTAGTTGGCAGCAGCGCGGTAGCGTTGCGCGCAGCAGCCGAGCTTAGCGAAGTCGCCCGGCGAGTCTATCTGATCGCCCCTGACGATGGGGAGCTGGATTCCAGGCTGGGACGCCATGTTCAATATGCAGAGAATGTCTACGTGCTACGTGGCCGGCGAGTCGCTGCAAT
>CAYYSH010000081.1:0-10748 GCA_964474265.1 uncultured Anaerolineales bacterium | reverse complement strand
ACTGCGAAGTGCGTTGGAAACGCACTGTCTTCGCGTTGGCTCCACCGCCGGCAACCCGTTTCAACGGGTTTCGCAGTAGCAGGCGGGCAATTCATTGCTTGCCGAGGCCGGCCGAGGATGAGGTCGCCAGTACCCGAGTTATTTTCTCAATCTTCATCATTGCTCGCCGGGGCCGGCCGAATCTGAGTCGCCAGTACCTGAATTATTTTCTCAACTTTCATAGTATCGGATGCACCAAGTCGTACGCGAAGGGAGGAGGATTTGAAGATGGGTATTCCGCAGATTGACTACGCCGAAGCCTGGCGTGAGATGTTAGAGGCATGGGCGCTGCCGCCAGAGATCGCCGGCCCTGAGCCTCACGTGCACGCAGACGAAGGAGATGGCTGGCAGCACATCGCGGCACACTTCCAGCGCATGGCTGAGCAGGACCTGGAGGGTCCGCCTGGGCCGCTGGTCACGCGCGTTCTGGAGCGGGCCACGCCGCAGACGACTGTGCTGGATGTGGGGGCCGGCACGGGCCGGCAGACGTTGCAACTGGCACCGCACGTCGGGCGCGTGGTTGCGGTTGAGCCGTCGCCGGCTATGCGCCAATTTTTGGTGAGTGAGGTTGAAAAGCGCGGTTTGACCAACGTGGAGATTGTTGCCGATCGCTGGGAGGATGCCCGGGTGCCCATGGCCGACGTGGTTGTCTGTGCAAATGTGTTGTACGACGTGCCGGATCTGGTTCCGTTCGTGGCAAAGCTGGATGCGCATGCCCGCGATGCGTGTTTTATCGAGATAACCCTTCGTCATCCATTGACGCCCATGAACGAGATGTGGCGTCGTTTTCGAGGGATCGAGCGTCCGGAGCGACCAGACTACTTCGACGCCGTAGCGGTCCTGCACCAGATGGGCATCTATGCCAACGTTTGTATCGAGCGGGTGACGTCCAGTTTCTGGTTCGCCAGCCTGGACGAGGCAGTGGACTGGTATCGCCGGCGACTTCGCCTGGAGCCCGACCCGCAGCGCGATGCTGAGTTGCGGGCGTACATCGAGGAGCGCACTCATGAAATTGAAGGGCGCGTCTTCGCCGGCCCGTTGACCCGACATCTGGCAATCTTGTGGTGGAGTACTGAGAAGTGATCGCGTTCACGCGTTACGGGGCGGGCGTTGGCACGTTACAACATTAGCGATGCTATGATCAGTCAACGTGCCTCGGTAAGGTATCATGAGGCATTAAGATGGGGCGGTACTTGAGTTATCGGGGGAGTTTCATCATGCGGCTGTCGGATTGGAATCAGACTAAACACCTGCATATTAGCGATTTGGACCCTTACGCTGTGACGGCTGCGGGCCGGCAGCGCTTGCAACTGGTGGTCCGGCAATTGAGCGACGGGTCGTTTCTCACCATGCCGGCGGTTGTGCTCAGCGACGGGCGGGACAGCCCGCGCATGGTGTTGGTGGCCGGCCAGCACGGGGACGAGTGGAACGGTCCGTGGATTCTCCACCGTCTCACCAACCTGCTCAACCCGGATGAAGTTCGCGGAACTCTGGTCATCTTGCCCATCGCCAATCCGCTGGCCTTCAATGAGGGCCGGCGGGTGTCGGCCGTGGACAGTATTGACCTGAACCGGTCCTACGGCGGGGGCCGGCCACGGAAACCCACTGAGCATCTGGGAGCCCTCCTGTGGAAGGCCGTTTTCTCCCGTGCCGACTACCTGATCGATGTACACAGCGGCGGCCCGGGGGAGTATCTGCCTTTCGCTGCGACGCCGAATGGCAAAGACCTGGACCTGGCACAGGCATTAAACCTGCGTTTTATCCATCTACCGGGTCAAACGAAGGCCGGCTTTCTGGTCAACGCGTGTCAGCAGGCTGGCGTTCGTGCGGTGTTGATTGAGGTCGGCGGGGGACGCTCTCTGGATATACAGTATCATCAGGCTGTTGTGGATGGTTTGGTCAACGCCATGCGGACGGTCGGGATACTGCCAGGTGAGCCGGTGCGCGGCCCTGATCCCCATGTGTTCCACGAGAAATACATCATTTCTGCGCCTCGGGCCGGCTTTTTCGAGCCGGCAGTCGAGCTTGGCCAGCGGGTGCGGGAGGGGCAGCGCCTCGGCGTTATCACCCCGATTCTTGCCGAGAAGGGGTTCGAGGTCACATCCCCACGCAGTGGCATTGTCCTGTATCTGCGCCGGCAGCCGTCTGTCGGCGAGCAGGATAGCCTGGTGCACATCGTATAATCGGCACCCGGTGTGAGGGGACGGAAAGAGCCTGCCCTGAGCTCGTCGAAGGGAACACGGACAGGTAAAAGAAAAAGGTCCGTGTTCCTCTTCTGTCCGTGAGGACACTTGATTCATTCGTCAGAGTTCTGGCTTATGAAGATGCCTGGTGTTCAGAGCTGGCCTGAATCGTTTCGTAGTTGGTGTCAACATAGGTCATCAGCACGGCGGCAGCAGCGAACATCTTCGCCAGATCTTCTTCCTCCAGTCGCACAACCTCCAGTGATTCCGCTGAGATTCCCAGGCCGCGGTCGGTATCGACCCCGCCGTATCCCGACAGGTTCACCACCAGGGCCCGCTTGCGGTTCTCGCCGATGTGCGGCTCCAGGGCGATCCGGAACAGGCCACCCACGGGCAGCAATTGCGCACCATCGCGAGCGACGTAGATGCGGATGTCGAAGTTCCTCTCGCCACCGCGCCAAAACGCGCGGTGGGGTTCGATCTTCTCGCAGACGGTGTACGGGAAGGGGCTCCGCCACGCGCCGAATTTCTGCTGGTACTCGCCAATGCTCTCCTCGATGACCACAGAAATTGGCGATTTCGCATCGATGGCGTGTACGCCGGCGCCGCCGCTCCCCTGGAAAGGCTTTATGATCAGGTCGCCGTTAGACCGCTGCGAGGTGCAGATGTCTGCAAGTTCATCCGCCGTTTGTGCCCGCCAGTACTTGATGGGATACACGTTGAACTGGGCCAGTCGGTCAGCGGCCATCTCAACTGCACGGTAGGTCAGGTACTTGTCATCGGTGACAGGGAAGGACCAGTTGGCCAGCACAACGTCGAAGCGCTGGCCGTGGCCCATCTGGTAATGGCGCCGGGCTACGCCATCGCCGATGATGGCGTCCACGGGATGGCCGTTGAGGATGACCTTGTTCTCGGCACCTACCAGGGCCGGCAGGAGTGTATCATACCCGTCCAGGACGATTGCGCCTTCGCCCGGCTCCAGCAGCCCTCTGAAGCGATCAAGGCGGATCACCTGGACGGTCTCGCATAGACCTCTGGCCACCATCGCCTCTTTCAGCCGTTGCGCCAGGTAGAGCTTTTCGATGAGCAGCGGGTCCGGTCTCGGATGCCCGATGACAATCACGGGAGTCGGGTCGTCAATGTAGTTCAGCATTTCCAGGTAGCCGTTGCAAACCTGGTCCAGATCAGGGACTGTCAGCGTGGTGTATCCACGGTTGCTACCACCGTTGGTTTCCAGTATCACATAGTCGCGGCTGCCATCGGGGGCCTGGCGTACCATAAAATCAACAGAGCCAACAAAGAACTCGCCGTCGCGGAGCGTGATCAGTGCTTCGTCTGGAATCAGGCGCAAGGCGCGCCGGCAAATGCGCTCTGTCATGCGGCCGTCCTGGCGCCGGCGGATGGGCGCCAGGCTGATGAGGCGATATCCGCCAATCAGCGGCGAGTAGTCGATAAGCCGCTCGAGTTGATCCAGCTCCGTGGCAGGGTTTGCGATTGATTCACTTTCAGCCATGGGTACCTCCGTTTTTCCAATTCATCACGTCTCCGCTACGCACGATGGGCTGATGTGCCGGGTTCGGACAGGGCGGTTCACACTTTCAAGACGTACAGCGGTGTCAGCCGGGCAACGAGTTCCGCCATGCCGAGTTCCAGCGTCCGTAGCACCACTTTGCGCCCTCGGTACTCGTAAGGTAGGTCACGCACGCCGGCTACGATCTGACGCCCGCGTCCTGTCGCCAGGTCGACCTCGAAGTACCGTTCTCCGTTGATCTCGTGAACGGCCAGGACATCCAGGATATGGGGGAAGACGTAGCCGCCGCCGTGAGGCAACAGATTGGCGGTCGAAAGGCGTTCGTATACGCCGAGGCGCTGTGCCCGCTTCTCGAAGCCCAGGTTCTCGATGGTTTCGGGGCTGAGGTTAGGCCGGCCACGCATCAGATACGCCGGCAGATCCGGGCGCAGTCCGATGGGATAGATGTGCTCGGTGTCAGTGAAGTGATAGCAGCCCAGGACCATCTGGTTGGGGTGTATCAAGCCCTGGTGGTTCTCATTGTTGATGAGGTCGTATCTGTCGAAAAGTCGATCAGCAGCGAAGAGACGCCGCCTCTGCACAAATGAGTCGACATAACAGTAGAAGTCGAAGTACGCCCGGGCGGCCTCGCCGGTCAGTGCCCGGAGTGGGCCGAAGGGAGTCTCGAAGATCTGCATACTGGCCTGCAGGGTCCGGCTTCTGTCCCAATACAGGCCTGGGCCGAGGGGGGTATCCCCCCGCAGCTCGCTGCCGGCGAAGTGCATCATGAACACGTAGGGCGGCAGTTCCACATCGGCGAGGGCCTCGACGCGGAACAGGTCGATAAAGTGGTTGCTCTTGCCGAAATCCCACTGAATGCGTATGCCGTCGATTTCCACAGGCTCGTGCATGAGGGCATGTACACGCTCGAGGAGATCGCGACTGAAGGGCAGATAGTCCAGACCCCCGACGATCATGCCACACCCGTTGGGCTTCAGGTCGAGGATCATCAGGTCTACGTTGCCGTCGCCCCAGGTGATGTTGCCACCATAGCCAAAGCCGCTGCGCCAGCGGTTGGTGTTGCGTGTCACGGTCAGATCGGGGGCGGAGATGAAGGTGGCGTTGGCCGGCAGCCCCAACTGCTCCTGGACCCAGTGGATTTTGGCCAGACCGTAGCGCATGTTCGCCAGGCCGAGTCGCGTACCACTGTCCGGCAACCCGGTTGAAAAGATGTGTTCCTCGGCTCGCCGGAGCCGTGCCTCTGTGTCCATGTAGTTTGTACGCTCCTCCTTGCCACTCAGTTCAATCGCTGCGCCCGGTGGTCGCAGTTTTTGGATACAGAGTGGTTGGTTATTATACCACGCTGGGGTGGGTGGGGCAAGAACAAAAAAACCGACCGAGCCGTCATTGCCTCGGTCGGGGGTGTGCTGCGGGCCGGCGCCGGCCCATGTGGGGGTGCTGGCGCTAGGCCGGCATGGCTGCCATCTGGAGCAGCTCTGCTGTGCGGGCAGCGCGGGCAGAATCCCGAGCCGGCACCAGCCGGGCCAGGCGCTCCCGCCAGGGGGCGATGTCGAAGGTGTCTGGCTGTGCCAGATAGGTGTCGATCAGCTCGCGGTAGAAGCGAGTAATCTCGCCGGCCAGCTCTGGTGAGTACTCGCGGCCCTGGATCTTCAGGGTATCCACGCCCAGATCGATGTAGTCGGGGATTCTTTCCAGGACGAAAAAGGCGTCATTGCGCAGATGGGCGCCCTCCATCAGCATGCTGTTGCCGTTGTACACGCCCCAATCCTGGAGGCAGACCCGGTGACACAGCCCGCCGCGATTGGGGCTGCCGTAGAAGTGGTTCTTGCCGGCCATGTCAACTGCGTACTCCTGTCGGATGAATGGGCTCATCCAGCACTTGCCGAGATGCGTGTAGCACGTGTTGGCATGAATCAGGATCTCGACGCCGACACCAGTCTTCTTCTTGCGCTCCACAATCTCTCGCCAGCTCATCTTGACGTCGGTGACAACCAGGGAGACGCCCAACTCCTCGTACAGGCGTACCTCTTCCAGGTTAGTGATACAGCAGCCAACGCTGGCGTGGATGTTCACCTCAGGGAATCGTTCTCGCACGGCGCAGATACAGCCGACATCGGTCATGATCAGGTCGCGCACGCCCCAACTGACGTATCGTGCCACCTTGTCGAGGAGTGCGGGGACTTCGGCTGTGGTTGGGTGGGTGTTGAAGGCAACCCGCAGCTTTTTCCCCCGGTCCAGCAGGTAAAAGCTGGCTGTTCTGATCTCGTCGTCGGTGAGTTCCCACTGGGACGTGCGCCGGCTCCATCCCCTGGGGCCCACGTAGACCGCGTCCGCGCCATTCTCGGCGACGGCCATTACCTGCTCCAGACTTCCTCCGGGTGCTAACAGTTCGACCATGCTCTTTCCTCCTTGTGTTTTCTTGTGAGTCTGATGTGGGTTCCCAAGCGTGTTCAGCGACATGCGCGCGTTTACGCGCCCGGCGACATGCCGGCGCCGTTTGCGCCAATGTACAGCCGGCCAGATCGACCGAAGTAAAAGCCGTTGCAGAAACCGTGCCTGGCGTGCGGGCGCAGGATGTTCCACCACTCCCCCTTGATCTGCCAGTCTCCCGATTGTGCCTGGGCGATGGCCTCCGCGTATACGCGACCCACCTCGAACTGGTAGGCCGGCGACTCAGAGACGGTCTCAATGCGGAATACGCGGTAACCTTTCTCCAGCAGGGATGGAATATGCTCCAGCATGCACACATCACGCCCGCTGGTGACGCCCTTGCCCAGGCTCTTCAGTTCCCAGTCCTGATATTGCAGGAAGTAGTCTTCCTGGCAGGCCTCCGGGCATGAGAGGCGGAGCGGGCCGGCCCCGGTCAGTAGAAAGCAGGATTCGGAAACGCCCAGCGGCATTTTGCCGTGGAGCAGGATCTCGAACTCAGCCGGCACGCGACCAGCCATCAGATCGATTTCAGCCAGACTGACCTCGTAGTTGGGCGTGATGCGAGCGGCACCCAACTCGACGAACTTCTGGGCTGTCAGGTCGGTGTACACGTTGGCAAACACGCCCATGTGGATGCGGAGGGACGGAAACTCCCGCGCGGCGATGCGTAGAACGCCAAGGTTGTGTACCTCAACCGCGTCAGCGCCGAAGGTCACGGCAGCGTCCAGAACACGGCGCACCTGATCCAGATCCGGCGTGAGGGGAGCCGCGTAGGTGCTGACGTAGGCTTTCTTGCCGGCATCGTGGAGCATCTCGATGGCCGTTTTCAGGTCTTCGGGGGATTCCAGGAAGTTGCGCTCGTACAGCCGGCAGTAGATGTTGCCCAGATAGACGGCGTGATAGGGGCCGAGGTCAGAGGCCCGTAGCGCGTTGAGGTTAGCTACGGACGTAGTCAGTTCGATAGGCGTCTTCGATGTCATTGTCACTCCTTTCTTTGGTGTATATCGTCTGTTGTCAGGTCTCCTGGGTAGAATGAAGGGCGCGGAGTTGGCGGTTGTGGGTGTCCTCCGCCTGCACTTCGAGCCGGAGCTCCCGGAGTTCGCCGTAGCGCCTGATCGATTGCAATGCCTGCTGCCAGGCCGTGGCCTCCTGGCCGTGAGGGAGCTCATCGGGGGCGTCCAGGAGCCGGCGGTAGAACCGCACGAGCACGCCCACGCTGGCCGGCGGCAGGTCCCTTCCCTGGATTTTGAGGAGGTCTACGCCGGCTTTGAGGTATGCGCCAAGCTCCTGGTAGATGTAGAAGCTCTCATATGGTAGCCTGGTTGCGTGCGTGGAGCCATCGCCTGCCAGGAGGCACTCGACCTTGCAGATTCGATAGCACACGCCGCCTTGTTTGGCGCTTCCCACAACTACCTGCCGGCCCCCGCGGTCCGGCCCGAACCGCTTGTGTCGCCTCTGGACGTAGCCCGGCATGTAACAGCGGCCCAGGTGGATATGCTCCTTCAGCCCGAAAACGAAGATCTCCAGCCGGGCATGGCTGGCCTTGCGCATGCGTGTCACATCCTGTGGCGACACGGTCCACGGGAGGATGATCGTGTCAGCTCCCAGTGTCTCCAGGAATAGCACGTCTTCTACGTTGATGGCCCCGCAGCCAACGCTGGCTGAGAGACGAAGGTCAGGAAAGTGGTGATGCAAAAGTGCCAGTGCGCCGATGTCGTTGACGATCAGGCCGTCGATGCCTTGCCCCACGTAATACTCGACCTGGTTCAGGAATAGCTTCATCTCTGTCGTGCGGGGAATGGAGTTCATGGCGAGCAAAAGCTGCTTGCCGTGGGCGTGGGTCAGGCTCAGAACCTCGGTGATTTCGTGGTCGGACAGCCCAACGGAGGGGTAGCGACTCCAACCCTTAACACCGCAGTACACGGCATCGGCGCCGCTATTGAGGACAACGCGGACCATGTCCAGGCTGCCACCTGGCGCGAGCAAGATGGCCAAGTTGGTGAACTCCTTTCCGCTGACTTTAGCCGTTTGGAGGAGTGAGCACGCCGGAGCCTGTCCTGAGTCCGTCGAAGGATGCGAACGGATCCCAAGACACGGCACGTGGGCGTGCCTTACTCCTCGACCGATTGTGGTACCTGCAAAATGGCCCAAGTCGAGTTCCAGATATGCTCAGCGTTGAGCGCAGGGAGAGCTTCGGGGGCAGGTGCCGGCTGAGGGTTTGCAGACCTGACAGGTGTCCGCAGGGAGTACACGTGCGGACATGCGCCCCAAAAATTGTGAAGTATTATACACGATCTCTCGGTAATGTCAAGTCTGACTGCCGAGGGGACAAAACCGTGGCCGGCGCTCGCTACCTGTCGTTGATGGGGTGAAGGCGGCAGCCTGTCCTATCGTTTCAGCACAGCCTCGCGATACCACTGCCAGAAGCGCTGCACTCCTGCCTCGACCGAGGTCTGGGGGGTGTACCCCAACAGCCGGCGCGCCTTGCTGACGTCGGCGTAGGTGTAGGGGATGTCCGCCGCCGGCATGGGCCTGGGGATCAGGTGGGATGGCCGGCCCGCAGCCTCTTCCACCAGGCGGATGAAGTCGGCCAACAGCACCGGTTCCCCGCGGCCCAGGTTGATGATCTCGTAGCCCAGGGGACGGTCCACGGCCGCGACCACGCCGGCCACAATGTCGTCGATGTAGGTCCAATCACGGTGCATCTGACCGTTGTTGTAGACGGGGACCTGCCGGCCAAAGAAGATGTTGTCCAGCACCTTGTAGGCCATCATGTCGGGCCGGCCCCGCGGGCCGTAGACCGTGAAAAACCGCAGGGCTGTGAAGTTCAGGCCGTACAGGTGATGGTAGGCGTGGCCCAGGAGTTCGCCGGCCTTCTTGGACGCCGGGTAGGGGGCCAGCGGCCCGTTGCACGGGTCGGTTTCGACGAAGGGGATCTGGGTCGTGTTGCCGTAGACGGACGAGGTTGAGGCAAAGACGAAGTTGCTGACAGACGTCTCCTGATCCTTGGTCGCCGGCCGCCCGACCGCGGCATCCAGGAGCACCAGGGTGCCGTTCAGGTTGACGTCGTAGTAAAGCTGCGGGTCCTCGATGGAGGCACGCACGCCGGCCATCGCCGCCAGATGCACTACCGCATCAAACCGGTACGCCGCGAATAGCCGGGTGACCAGGCCTTGATCGCGTACATCGCCGTGCACGAAGGTAAAACGTCCAGTATGGGGGATCGAGCGCTGTAGCTCTGCAAGATTAGCTCTTTTGCGGGCCGGGTCGTAGTAGTCGTTCAGGTTGTCCAGGCCGATGACGGTGTCGCCGCGCTGAAGCAGCGCCTCGGCCACGTGACTACCGATAAAGCCGGCGGCGCCGGTCACGAGGATTCTCACTGACCTGCCTGCCTCCCCTGGTAGTACCCGATGATGCGTCGCAGCGTCTCGTCCAGGCTGATTTGTGGTTCCCAACCGATCACGGCTCGAATCTTTGACGTATCCGGCACGCGCCGGCGCATATCCTCGAACCCTTCCTCGTAGGCCTGGTCATAGGGCACGAAGGTGATGCGGTCGTCCACAGCTATTGGTTGGCCGGTGTCCATCCGCGCCTGGTGGTCGCCGGCACCCGAGCGCTGTTCTTCGGCCACCAATTGGAGCACTTTCCTGGCCAGATTGAGGATGCTGATCTCCTCGTTCGAGCCGATGTTGAACACCTCTCCGACCGCGCGGGGTTCTTCCGCAAGCCCGGTGACAGCCCGTACGACGTCGGCGACATCGCAGAAGCAGCGGGACTGTTGGCCATCGCCATACACGGTGAGGGGCTGGCCGGCCAGCGCTTGCTGCACGAAGCGTGGCACCACCATGCCGTACTGGCCGGTTTGCCTCGGCCCGACCGTGTTGAAGAGGCGGAAGATGATCACGGGCAGGTCCTTCTGCTTGTGATAGGCCAGACCCAGGAATTCGTCCACCGCCTTGGAAGTTGAGTAACTCCAGCGAGCTTTGGTCGTGGGCCCCAGCAACCGATCGTCGTCCTCCCGGAAAGGAACCTGGTTATTCTTGCCGTAAATCTCAGATGTGGATGCGATAAGCACCTTCTTGCGGTAGCGGTTGGCGACCTTGAGCACAGCGTGTGTCCCCAGAATGTTTGTCTCGATCACATTGACTGGGTCGCGGACAATCAGTTCCACACCCACGGCCGCGGCCAGGTGAAAGATGACATCGCACTCGCTCACCAGGCGATCCATCACCACCTCGTTGGTGATGGAATCGATGGCGAACTGAAAGCGAGGATGATCCGTAAGATGTGCGATGTTATCAAACCGACCGGTGGACAGGTTGTCGATGATGGTGACCTGGTGATCGTGTTCTAACAGGTGTTCAGCCAGGTGGGAGCCGATGAAGCCGGCCCCGCCCGTAATCAATGCTCGCATTTGCTCCTTCTTTCACTGAGCGTGTGACATCTACAAAGTTGGGAGTGGGTATGCGCCACGCATTATAGCATGCCAGAGAGCGTGGTGGCAAAGCGGCAGGCGGTTTCAGCACAATGTACCTGATCAATCAACATGCGAAGGGGGTGGTGTG
>CAYYSH010000080.1:7972-10784 GCA_964474265.1 uncultured Anaerolineales bacterium | reverse complement strand
CGCCAGGGGGGCACGGTCGGAGACCGGCCCCAGCGATTTTTGGACAGGTCCTAGTCCTCAGGCTGCTTGGCATGGGCAGGTCCCGGCTGGGCCAACACGCGGGCGATGGACCGTAAGCTCAGCCACCACTGCTCCTTTGGCCGGCTATATCGACTGTCCACCATTCGTGGCAAGTCTTCCAGGCTGGTGAACTTCACCTCACCGGCTTGCAGGCCGATAAACGCGCCCGCCGGCGAGGGTTTTTGGGCCTCGTCGATCAAAAACTGGATGCACTCGGTCGCCAGGCGAGTTGCCTGAATGCGATCGAATGGCGTGGGGTTGCCACCCTGCTGCAGGTGACCCAGGATGGCCTGGCGTACGTCGAAAAGGTCCCCGCCCTCAACTTCGAACAGCCGGCACATGAAATCCGTGGTGTAAACGGGGTGAGCGTTTTCGTTACGGATGATCAGTCCCAGTCGTTTGCCTTGCTGGAAACCCTGGATCAGATGCTCCAGGTCTGCTTCTAACTCACTCAGACCCACGCCTTCCTCGTGCAGATATACTCGCTCAGCCCCAGTTGCCAGGCCGCTCATCAGGGCCAGGTAACCGCAGTAACGCCCCATCACCTCCACCACAAAGCAGCGGCGTGAGGCCACTGCTGACTGTTTGATCTTGTCAACCGCTTCCACGATGTTGTTCAGAGCTGTATCTGCGCCGATGCTCAGCTCAGAGCCCGGCAGGTCATTATCAATGCTGGCCGGCAGACAGATGATGGGAATGTTGAACGCTGGAAAGGTCTCCCGCCGGCTGAACAGCTCATAGGAAGCCTGGTAGCCGGCCCAACCACCGATCATCAGCAAACCGTGTATGTCCAGCTCTTCGATGTTGCGGGCAATGGCGTAGAAATCAGCGCCGCTGGGGACTTTGCGGTTGGTGCCAAGTTCGGAGCCGCCCATCGATGCCCAACCTGTGACCTGCATCCAACTCAACTCTTCGACGTCGCCGGCAATCAAGCCCTTGAAACCATTTTGGACCCCCAGCATGGTGTGCCCCTTGTCAAGCCCGAGGCGCACAGCCGCCCGAACAGCGGTATTCATGCCAGGGGCCGGCGCGCCTGCATTGAGCACCGCAATCCGCAGCCGTTTTGCGTCAGGCGGTGGCGGGTGGGGAAGGGCTCGCACCATGGTGCGCAGCGTGCGGAAGGCTTCTTTGAAACTCGAGCCGCGCAGTTCCATGGCTCGCTCGTAGTCACGGTTCTCGATTGCATCAACCACAGCGTGTGTCTGTTCCACACACGGGAGCAGAGGAGAGCAGATAATCCGATTGCCGCGCATGCCGATCAGACAGGGTTCGCTCTCGGGTGTGGCAGACAGCACTTCCTCAACAGCCGCGTAGCCCAGCAACGTACCCAGATTGCGGTCGAACGCGCTCGGAGCCCCTCCGCGCTGTACATGCCCCAGGACCGTCACGCGAGTTTCGACCCCCAGGCGCTCTTCCAGCACCTGCTTTACGTAGTCGCTGGTGATGGGGTTGCCGAACCGGTCCTGAGCGCCCTCTGCGACAATCACGATGCTATGCCGGCGGCCGGCTTCACGGCCGGCTCTCAGGACTTCGCACATCCGGCCTTCCCAGTCATCCACGTCGGGTGGATGCTCGGGGATCAATACCCAACTGGCGCCCGTTGCCAGGGCTCCCATCAACGCCAGGTAGCCACAGCGCCGTCCCATGACCTCGACCACGAACGTGCGTTGATGGCTGGCGGCAGTGCTGCTGAGAGCATCAACCGCGGCGGTGATGCGATGCAACGCCGTGTCGGCCCCGATGGTCATGTCGGTGCCGTACATGTCGTTGTCGATCGATCCAACGAGTCCCACGACATTCAGTATAGGATGCCGCTCAGCTACTTCGGGGCTGACCGAACCGACCTGAACCAATTCGGCCAGCAACTCTGGCCACTCCTGGCGAAAGATGCTGGCCCCTGTTAAACTCCCATCGCCACCAATCACCACCAGGTTGTCGATCTCGTGTTCGAGCAAGTTGCGAGCGGCCTGAAGGCGGCCCTCTCGTGTCCTGAACTCGGAACATCGCGCTGAGCCAATGACGGTGCCACCCTGGTGGAGAATGCCTCCAACGTCATTCCACCCCACCCTGCGAATGCGGTTGCCTCCGTCAACCAGGCCCTGGTATCCCTCGAAAATCGCATATACTTCCAGGCCGCGGTCCAGCGCCGTACGCACGACCGCCCGCACGGCGGCGTTCATGCCTGGCGCATCGCCGCCGCTGGTGAGGACACCGAGATGCTTTCCGGGATGTGTGGACATGGCCGGCTAATCTTCAGCAATGTCAGCAAGTTGACCGCCAGTGACTTCTACGAGCTGGCTGAAGCGGATCGGGAAGTTGGCTCGGGGCGTGCCGGCTGCAGCATGAACTACCTCGAACCGACCCAGTGACTCGTCAATTAGCGTTGGCATATCACGCTTGTGCCCTACAGGCGGCACCCCGCCGATGGCAAAGCCGGTGACTTCGCGGACTGTCTCGGCATCGGCGAAGCGGATCTTGTTTTTGGAAACGCCCAGCAGCCTGGCTAGCTTCCCCTGGTCAGCCCGACGGTCGCCGGCCACCAGCACGAGAAGTGGTGCGCCATCTACAGTGAATACCAGTGATTTGACGATGCTGCCCAGCGGTACCCCGATGGCAGCCGCGGCATCGGCTGCGGTCCGGGTACCCTGGGGGTAATGAGTGATTTTGGTCTCCACTCCGAGTTCAGCGAGGGCCTGTCTGACGCGCTCAACGGAACGGCTCATCTTCTGGCTTCCTTGTGCAGATGAATCAT
>CAYYSH010000080.1:0-7872 GCA_964474265.1 uncultured Anaerolineales bacterium | reverse complement strand
CTCTTTTCCCGCCATCCTTGAATTTGCCAGGGTCCAGTCATCAACTTAGAACTCAGGTTGGGTGTCAGTTGGTGCGATTGTATCATATTTGGCAGCGGGTGGCAATTGTCGCAGCTTGCGGGATTGGGCTACAGGTTGCAAGAGATGGGTGTGAGAGGCCCGTGGCAGAAGGGATGAGGCTGGCTCACGGTGAGGGGTGAGGTTTACGCGGGATGGCCGGGCGATCCAGGTCAGGGCTGGCCCGCGGCCGGGCTAGTGTACCAGGAATCCGATGCCGGTCACGACAAAATATACGGCAAATATGATCAAGAGCAGTCCGCATAGGGTCAACACGCCGCGAAAAACGCGGTCGCCTACGAGGTGCCGGCCTGACCGCGCCAGGCCCGCCAGCAAGCTGTTCCACCCGAAGTCCAGGCTGATGTGGCTGAGGTAGAACACGCTAAGCCCGATGAGCCCGTATTCCAGGAATCTCAGCATGTTGGCTGCTCCCACCGTTGCCCACCAGACCAGCCAGAACGGATTGGAGACACTAAGCAGGGCGCCGGCTGACACAAGGCCAACCCGCTGGTTGCTCGGGGGCGAGCCGGCGGTGACTTCCGGGATGGGCTCGAGTGACAAACTGGCTCCCCGCGCCCCTTTGATGATATCCAGACCCATCCAGGCCAGCACGACACCCCCCATCAGTCCTACGACGCCGGCTACTGTCGCCTGTTGAAGCAGTTGGCTCAATCCGAGAGCCAGTGCTCCGACCATAACCAGCTCCGTCACAGCGTGCCCCACACTGATGAGGGGGCCGGCACGGTATCCCCGTCGGGCACCCTCAGTCACAGCCATCGTAGAGATCGGCCCAGGAGACATCACACCAGAGAGGCTGATAAGCCCCCAGGGGATCACAAGGGCGAGCAGGTGCGAAAACATCACGACGTATCCAGGTCCTCGTCCTCCGATATGAGGACTTGCCGGCCAAGGCCGCCCCCCTCATCCGGCCCGATAAGCCCCATCTCTTCCAGTTGGTCGATCAGTCGTGCAGCCCGTGGATAGCCGATGTGCAGCCGGCGTTGCATGAATGAGGTGGAAACTCGCTCGTGCTGACGGACGAGCTCTATGGCCTTGTCCAGCAACTCGTCGGTTTCTTCGTCCAGACTCTCGACAATGCCGGCCCACGGAGCCAGTGCTGCACTTTCAACAGTCTCCCAGCCCGTCCCGCGCCAGAAAGCCGTCAGCTTGTTGAGTTCGCGATCTGACACGTAGCTCCCCTGAAGTCGCCTCGGGGAGCTGGCATCGGGCGGCAGGAACAGCATGTCGCCCTCGCCCAGGAGCTTCTCCGCGCCGACTGTGTCCAGCACGACGCGGGAGTCCGTGCCGCTAGTCACAGCAAAGGAGATTCGCGCGGGGAAGTTCGCCTTGATCAGACCTGTCACCACATCCACCGAGGGTCGCTGGGTGGCGATGATGAGGTGTATGCCCGTTGCCCGCGCCATTTGGGCCAGCCGGCAGATCAGGTGCTCCACCTCATCGGGCGCCGCCATCATGAGATCTGCCAACTCGTCCACGATGATGACGATGTAAGGCAGCACTTCACCGTCCTTGCGGCGGGCAACTTTCTTATTGTAGGTCTGAATGTTTCGAGTGCGCATCTCGGCAAACAGTTTGTAACGGCGATCCATCTCGTGCTGAGCCCATCGCAAAGCGCCAACCACTTCCTCGGTCTCGACGACAACTGGAGCCAGCAGGTGTGGAATGCCGTTGTAGTTTGTTAGCTCCACACGTTTCGGATCGACCAGAATCAGCTTGAGGTCGCGCGGTGTATTTTGGAGCAGGAAGGTCGCAATGATGGCATTGATGCAAACGCTCTTGCCAGAGCCGGTAGCGCCGGCAATCAGCAAGTGGGGCATCCGGCGCAGATCAGCAGCCACAGCTTCGCCGGCCACGTTCTGCCCCAGTGCCAGGGCTAGCTTCGATTTGCGGCTGATGCGCTGGAACTCCTCTGACTCCATCACACCGCGTAGTGAGACCACAGAGATGTCAGAGTTCGGCACTTCGATGCCCACAATCGATTGACCCGGCACAGGCGCTTCTATCCGCACGGGTGAAGCTGCCAGGGCGAGCGCCAGATCGTCTGCCAGGCGCGTAATTTCGTTCACGCGGACCTTCCGTTGCTTGCCGGCGCGCTCCACGTACCCCGGCTCTACGCCGAACTGCGTGACGGTTGGACCCTGGCTCACCGACACGACCTTTACCGGTACGCCGAATGCTAGCAGGGTCTCCTCGATGATGCGCACCCGCTGACGTAGCTCGGCTTCCTGGAATTTCTGGGGCGAGGCGGGATCGAGGAGTTCGAGGGGGGGAAGCCCTGTGTCCACCGTGACTCTTGGGGTACGCTCTGTTCGCGCGGGAGTGGGTTTCGAGGGCCGTCGCGCGGGTGTAGATGGCCTGGAACGAGTCTGGCGGGCTGGAGCCGGCGCACGTGCCGGCTCCGAGGGAGGCGTCGGCTGAGGTAGCGCCGGTGCCGCTACGGGCTCGGTCGCCTTGCTGGCCTGTTCCATGCGTTCGGTCAGGCCGGCGATGGTCTCCGCTGCACGGCTGGCGATGTTGCGGGCTGAGATGTTGAGGGCCCACACGGTGCCGAGGAGGCCCAACATGGCCATCAGCAGAATCGATGCCGGTGTGCCAACCGCATCAACGAGCAGTGTGCTGATGGCCCAGCCGACGAGTCCACCGCCGCGACCTGCCTTGGCCGTGGCCAGGGGCGAGGTGCCGCCGGCAAACAGGTGGAGTAAGGTCAACGAGGCGGCGAGGGCGAGCTCCAGCCCGATGACGCGCGGCCACGAGACATGCCAGTCACGATCACGGTCGCGTGCCAGCAGTACGATGCCGGCCAGTATCACGACGCAGGCGATAGCCAGCGCTCCCCACCCAAAAACAAGGCGCAACTGTACGGCCCACCAGTCACTCAATGCCCCGTGGGTGACAGACAGCAGGCTCAGTAACGTGATGCCACCGAGCGCTGCCAGGAGGACACCCAGGAGATCCCGCTGCACGGCGTCGTCCAGATTGAAGAACGGTTTCGTGCGACGTCTGGATGCTTTACGGGCCATAGCTGCTCTCTCGTGGAATCAAATTAGAGGGGCGGACAGGGTTGATCACCATTTCCGGTGGGACAAAATGGGCTAGAAATCAACGGTATCGAGCCAGGGTGTGGATTGCTGACAGGGCTCAAGCCGGCACAAAAACGTGATGAAGAGCGGTCCTGCATCACAACTCATGTGCCGCCTGAGCCCTATCGCAATGTTACTTAGCGGTGTCATAACCCGAGTTGTCTCATCAAGGGGGAGAACATGCACCCGCTGATCAACAAATCGCAATCTCAGAGCCGCTGCTGTTCTTTGCGGCGTTGCCGAGCCAGCTTGCGCTCGGCGCGTTTCTTCGCTTTGCGGCGCAATTCGCTCTTGGAGATAAACCAGCGCTTCTTGCGGTAGGTGCTCAAGATGCGGCTCTCTGCTACCTCCTTGCGAAAGCGCTTAAGCAACTCCTCCTGCGTTTCGCCAGGGCGAAGTTCGACACTTGCCATCCATACTCAACTCCTTTCCAGGCCAAAGATAACTGCCAGTGGGAACTGGCCAGTTCCCACCCTCTCAAGTATAACAGCACCGGCGTGAATGCCGGCTGCCATGGTTGTAATCCACCACGATGAGGTTGCGTGCATCAGAGTGCACGCTGCGAATCAGACCTGCCGGAGGCTGAGTCCCAGCCGGCGGCCTTCAGGATCGATATTGAGAATCCGCGCCGAAACGCGATCACCTTCTTGCACGACGTTGCGCGCATGAAGGAAATGGCCCTCCGCCAATTCCGAAATGTGGATCAGGCCTTCGACGCCCTCCGGCACCTTCGCGAAGGCTCCAAAATCCACCACGTTTGTGATAACAACGTCAATCACATCACCGACCTGGTAGCGTTCCTCGACCAGCATCCAGGGGTCCGGCTGAAGTCGCTTCAAGCTTAGTCCGATCCGGCGCTGAGCAGGGTCTACGTTGAGTACGTAGACCTCAACTTCCTGGCCGACTTCGAGCACATCGCGCGGGTGCCCAACACGCTCCCAGGATAGCTCCGAAATGTGTATCAGGCCGTCTATTCCGCCCAGATCGATAAACGCGCCGAACTCACACAAACTACGTACTTCACCGCGAATGACCTGGCCGGGTTGCAGGGCCTCGAGCCGGGCCGTGATCTCGTCATCGGACCAGGCGGTGGCGCGTTCTGAGCATATGATCCGGTTCCGGCTCCGGTCCAACTCGATCAGCTTGACCTGAATCTCCTGCCCAACCATGGCTTCCAGTTCGCCACGCAGTTCCTCCGTTCCCAGGCACTCCGGTACATTCACCAGTTGGGACGCCGGCACGAACCCTATGCATGCGCCGAGTCGCACCAGTAGGCCACCCTTGTTGCAGCCTATGACGCGGGCGTTGGTTACCTCGCGCTTGTCATAGAGCTCGTGGAGCCAGCGCCACTGTTCGTCGCGCGCATCATCAAAGTGCCCGTCAGGTGACTCACGCAGCGATCGCCGGCCCATCTCGTAGTCGGGGCCGGCGACTGCCCCCTCGCCAGGGATGAGGATCTCGGGCCATTCCTCCATGTCATGGACTTCAGGGGCGGGTGGGGCCTGCTCCTCCTGCTGCAACAGCGCCTGCCAATACGCTTCATCCAGTGGAGCCTCCCACGGGTGTTCCTGGACCTCAGTAGTCATGCTTATCTGTCCCCCTTGCGCACTCAACACCAACCAGAACCCGCATTCACACTACATATCGATGTGCCTCTCACCCCTCTCAAGCACAAAAAAATCTCGGCCATGTCCCCGCCTGTCTGCACCACTCCGGGGCACAACCGAGATGGTGAACTCCTTGTCCTGACAATTGCTAAACCTGGTCGAACTATTGCCTTTTATCCACTGTTACCAGATTGGCAAAAACACTCTAGATGAGATGAACAGACGGTTGACCCACTAGTGACGAGACATCTATTTCCCTGTCTGTAACTTCCGTTCTTGTCCAGGTTCAGTGCCAGAGCAACAATCTCGCTTTTGCCGCCAGCTAGCGTACAGCGCCCGCTGGCCACAAACCAACTTGCAGCACTAGACGGGGCCATGGTAACGCGACCACTTTGAGTACATGTATTATAGGTGAGTTGTCAGGTGTTGTCAAGGAGTTGACGCTCATTTACAGGAGTGACAGCTATTGCTACGACCAGTGCCAGTACCAGCCCGCTCGCTGCCAGGATACCGGTCGTCATCAGGCGTGAATCGAGGATCGTGTATAAGGTTGCGAACCCGCTTTGTGCCGTCAACACTCCCATGCCGGCCCACAGGCGGTCCTGGGCTACAAGCACGATGACCAGCCCGATGGTCATGAGCCAGGTGGATGCCAGCACAAGTTCTGGTGGTAGCGATGGAAATCGACCGGGAATTGAAGTGCCGAAAACTCCGATGCCTGCCAGGCCGGCGGCCGCCAGTCGAAAAACGAGTTGGGACGCCTGTTGCCGGCTCACTGTCTCTCTCGCTTGAAGGCGAGCACTGGCCGGCCGCCGGCGAACCGTTAGAAACAACACCAGGCAGACCAGGCTTCCTGTCAGGATGTGCAACCCGCCCCAGGTCGCAGATCCGACCTCGATTGCCAGTCCGCCTACTGCCGCATAGTGCACAAGCAATGCCAGCAGCGCAACCCGCCAGGCACGACCCAGTGCGAGCACAATTGTCGCGGTCACCAGGATTAGAAGCAGATGACTGGAATTAGGTGTCAAGGCGTATCCGATCGAATCTGTCCGTCAGCTAGCGTCGCAGCATCAGAAGCACTAACAGCAGGCCTACAATGACGAACACTCCCATCCTGGAACCAAGCTCCAGGATGGTCAGCAGGATAGAGACAGCGATTGCAGCCCGGAGTACTGTGGACGCCAGCAAATCGTAAAGCCACTCAAGGGAAAGAAGCCGCCAGAGCCAGGTGAATCGGTTTTGTGCACGCCATCGGTCATGCACACGGTCGAGACTGTAGCCGGCCAGCACTGGAATCAGGATAAGTGCTATCACCTTTGCACTCAACCGAGAATCGGCCGAACGGATGAGAGGTGCGATGATCGGGTAGGATGCCAGCTTCGTTAAGATGTCCAGTACCGGCGACAGAAAGAGGGGCTGTGCGCTCAAGAAAGCCAGTGGCAGTCCCACAATTGTCAGGCCTACGACAGCGTGTGGTGGGAGACGCCGGGCAGGCCAGCGGTTGGCCTCACGGACTGCCGCGAGCAGCGCCGGCACCAGCAACCCGCTGGCGACCGCAATGGGCAGAACGGGTGCCACGTTCCCCGCCTCAACAGCCTGGCGGTACAGAGCCCAGCGAGCTACAAAGCCTGGTGTCGGTGGCAAACCCAGCAATGATGCCATAGCCAGAAATGTCAGCCCTTGCGTCCAGCCTCGGGCCAGACGCCCTTCCAGGCCACCGTTAATGTAGAGCGAAAGGCCGAACACGCTGCCGGCAATCAGCAGGTTCATCATCTCTAAGGCCGGGACGATGGTGGGGTTGGGAGCGGCGAAGCCGAGAGCAAGGACGATAACGCCCAGTTCAAACCCAACGAGCCACGGGAATAGGCCTCGCTTGCTGCGTGTGCCCCAACTCACAAAAGCGCTTGTGAGAGCAGCCAGCCCGCCCAGCACAACCAGGTATTCGGCTTTGGGGGACGGGCCGGAAATGATAGATAGCGCCCTAAACCATAGGTACAAGCCAGCGGCTGCGCTGGAAAGTCGGCCCAACACGAGGGGTGCCGTTGGTGCGTCTGGTTCAGCAAAGCTGGCCAGGTGCAACGGGTACAGACCCATGCGGATTGCGCCGATGGCAAAGAACGTCGCGATCCAACGGGGTGGCAGGCCAAGTAGCACAGCGTTCAGGTCGGCGGGTGCGTGACGTTCTACGTGCATGCCCAACAGCAGCAGCGCTACAGCCCCCGATCCGCCGGCCGCCAGTCGGTAGAGAAGGGAACGTGAATTGCGTGTCAGCAAGCTTGAACCGACGAGAGCAGCTTCGCAGAGTAGCCAGCTCACCAGGAGAGTCAGTATATTCGCTGAGATTATCATCCACAGCGAGCCCCCCCACAGTAAAATGGCCATCGCCCAGGTTCGGGCATCTAAAGTGTCGCCGACAATCGTGGCAGCAATGCCCATAAGAGCCAGCGTGAAGACGAATACGAGAGCGAACTGATCTACCAGAATGGCTGGCCGACTCCCGAAAGCATGAACTGAGGGCCAGGGAACAACCTCAAGTGGTGTCGAGACGCGTTCTGGGAGCAATAGCGCGGCGGCGAACACCGTGCCCGTGATGAGCGCCGGCAGGGGATCACGCGGGCGGTCTCGGTAGGTATCTCCAAGCAGGAGTAACGTGATCGCCCCTAACACAGGCAGCGCAATGAATGATAGGACGGAAACATCGGGCATGCCGGCCATTCTAGCATAGAACGGTCATTCCGACAAAAGTGAGTGGCACAACTCTTAATTGACAGCCTGATGTCCCCATGCTACAATTAATGTAGTTGCATCATCAGAATATCGTGTTGGGGGAGCTCGGGTAAGCCGGGCTGAGAGGATGACCGGATTCGTCATCGACCCCATGAACCTGATCTGGGTAATGCCAGCGGAGGGAACGTATCGTTGGGAAAAAAGGTAGACGCCGCCCTCCGAAGGGCGGCGTTTTTGTGTGTTGGGAGCTTCCATGCACATACTCATTGTTGCCAACGGCGCGCCGGCTGACCTACCGGCCCGGGAGCACGTCCCCGAGGCCGAACTGATCGTCGCCGCCGACGGTGGTGTAGCCAACGCGCGCCGGCTGGGCCTGCGCC
>CAYYSH010000079.1:8506-10788 GCA_964474265.1 uncultured Anaerolineales bacterium | reverse complement strand
GACCAGGACAGAGCCGATGTTGTTCTCCAGCATCACGTTAATAGCATCGGCCACTGACGCATCGACCGAAACGGTGATCGGCGGGCGCGGTTGAAGATCGCTGATCAGATCGGTCATGATGCTGTGGTGCGCCTCTGTGGCCGGCGTTGGATTATCTTCCTGCATCAGGCTGGCATGACACTCAGCACACACGTCCGCGCCGGGAATATTCTCATACCCGCAGACCGGGCACTTCATGACGCCCCTCCTTCCCGGCCGTTTGACACGACCCACGTGTCGGCCGCGTTATACAGCCGTGCCAGGTCCCCTTCTCCACGGCTTTGAATGGCCTTTTCCACCTGTTCGTGGAGCATTTCTTCGTAGGTCGGTTGCTCAATATCCCGGAACACGCCGATAGGAACAGGGAACTCGGGATAGTCCATGCTGGTGAGAAGGTAGGCTAAGGTTGGATCAGATGCCCGCTCATCGTGGACCAGCAAGTCATCTTCCGTCACACCATCTCCCAGCGTCACAACCTCCGGCCTGAGCCCCCGCAAGCGGATACCCTTGTCCCGATTCTTTCCAAAGATCATGGGTTTGCCGTGCTCAAGCACCAATGTGTTGTCGTCCTTGACCTTGGCATCTGTCACATGGGTCCACGCTGTGGGATTAAAGATGCGGCAGTTCTGGTAGATCTCGATGAAAGCCGTACCCTTGTGCTCAGCGGCCCGCAGCAATGTGTTGGCCAGGTGCTTGGTGTGCACATCCACGCTTCTGGCGACAAAGGTAGCCTCAGCAGCGATGGCCACGCGAAGTGGATTGAATGCTCGCTCAACAGAGCCCATCGGAGATGACTTTGTAATGGTGCCCCGCAGAGAGGTTGGTGAGTATTGGCCCTTTGTCAGGCCATAGATCCGGTTGTTGAAAAGAAGAATCTTGATGTCCACATTGCGGCGCATGGCATGCAGCAAGTGGTTCCCCCCGATGGACAGGCCATCGCCGTCACCGGTGATGACCCAGACACTCAAGTCGGGTTGCACGGTCTTCAGCCCAGTGGCCAGCGTGGGGGCCCGCCCGTGGATTGAGTGAATACCGTACGTATTCATGTAGTATGGGAAGCGACTCGAGCAGCCAATTCCGGAAATGAAAACGATCTTCTCACGCGGGAGACCGATCTCGGGCAGGATCCGCTGCATCTGGGCAAGAATGGCATAGTCCCCACAACCAGGGCACCAGCGGACCTCCATGTCCGACACAAAGTCTCTACGCGTCAGCTTCGGCTTGGTAGCAACATCAGTCATTGATTTCCTCCGATTCCACTAACCCAGTAGTTCATCGATCTTGTTGCGAATTTCCCTGATCTTGAATGGCCGGCCTTGCACCTTGGGGAAGGAGATTACCTTCACGGGATAGCGCGCATTCAGGAGAAGCGCCAGTTGGCCCATGTTCATCTCGGGCACCAGCACTCGCTCGAAGCGGCTCAGGACGTCACCCAGGTTGCGTGGGAATGGGTTCAGATAGCGGATGTGGGCAGCCGAAACAGATTTCCCATTCCGTTGAGCCGCCTGCACCGCCTGACGAATAGCGCCGTAGGTGCTTCCCCAGCCAACGACCAGGAGATCACCCTCAGGTGGGCCGAACACATCCTGCTCGGGAATGACATCGGCCAGCCGGGCGATCTTTTCTGCACGCAGTTGGACCATCTCCTGATGGTCTTCTGGTGCATACGACACGGCCCCTGTAATGTTCTTCTTCTCCAGGCCACCGATGCGATGCTCCAGACCCGGTGTGCCAGGCAGCGCCCATGGCCGTGCCAAAGTAGCTTCATCACGCAGGTAAGGGGCAAAGCCTTCAACTTCAGTGCGATGGTGCACTCGGATGGGTTCGATGTCATTGGGATCGGGGATGCGCCATGGCTCAGAGGAATTGGCCAGGTACCCGTCAGACATGACGAAGACGGGCGTCATGGCTCTCACTGCCAGGCGGAAGGCCTCAATCGCCATATCGAAGCAGTCAGCCGGGCTGGCCGGCGCAACGACGGCCAGCGGGCTCTCGCCATTGCGACCAAAGAGTGCTTGCAAGAGGTCAGCCTGTTCAGCCTTTGTGGGGAGCCCAGTGCTGGGTCCGCCTCGCTGCACGTTCACAATGACCATGGGCAATTCCAGCATGATGCCCAAATTAATGGCTTCGCTCTTCAGAGCAACGCCTGGGCCGCTGGTGCCTGTGGCAGCAAACGCGCCGCCAAAGGCTGCTCCAATCACCGAGCCCATGGCAGCAATCTCGTCCTCGGCCTGGAACGTGTA
>CAYYSH010000079.1:0-8496 GCA_964474265.1 uncultured Anaerolineales bacterium | reverse complement strand
CGTCGAAGTTTTTCAAGGCAGCGAGTTCGTGGAGGATGTCGCTGGCCGGCGTGATGGGGTAGCTGCCGTAGAATAGTGGCTTGCCGGCCAGTCGCGCTGCGGTCACGAGGCCCATCGCCAGAGCCTGGTTCCCCGTGACCTTGCGGTAAACACCTGGCGCCAGATGAGCCGGCGGCACCCGATGACGCGCGCTGAAAGCCTCGCTGGTCTCTCCATAGTGATAGCCGGCCTTCAACGCCCGTGAGTTTGCCTCGACAACGGCTGGTCGGTGCTTGAACTTGTCTTCGATCCACCGGAGCGACACGTCCAACGGCCGGTCGTACATCCAGAACGTGAGACCAAGAGCAAAGAAGTTTCTAGAGCGGTCCATCTCTTTCTTGGACAGTTCCGGGATGTCCTCTAGCGCAGCGCGGTTGAGCGTCGTGATAGGCACTGCATGTACTTCGTACCCCTTCAGGGAACCATCGGTGAGGGGGTTGCTCTCATAGCCGGCCTTGCGCAGATTGCTATCTGTGAATGTATCGGAATCAACAATGATCGTTCCGCCTGATTCCAGGTCGGGCAGGTTGGCCTTGAGGGCCGCAGGATTCATTGCGACCAGCACCTGGGGTGCATCGCCAGGTGTGAAGATATCGTGGCTGGCGAAGTTGACCTGGAAACCGCTGACGCCTGCCAGGGTGCCGGCGGGCGCTCGGATTTCGGCAGGGAAATCGGGGAAAGTGCTCACGTCGTTGCCAAAAACGGCCGATGTATCTGTAAACTGGGTACCGGTAAGCTGCATTCCGTCGCCGGAATCGCCGGCAAACCGAATAGCAACTGAGTCTACCTCTTCGACGTCTCCGTCGGTTTCAATGGTTGTTCTTGTATCGGGCATAACCTCAATTCTCCTCTTACTGACTCATGCGCCGGCTGGAGCCTTCGGAATCTGATCGGGTTCCGGTGGCAGGTTATAGATCTCCTCCGGGAAGCGATCACAGAGAAATGTCATGAGAGCATAGTGTGTCACGTTACCCACGACATGGCCCTCTTCATCTACAACGGGTACATTGCGATAATGTCCCGCGTTCATCAACTCCAGCGCGCGTGCAACCAGGTCATCGGGCCGGACTGTGTCTGGATTGGGGGTCATGAACTCGTCAATAGGGCGCGACCATGTGTTGGGCGAGTCCACGATCTTTCGCAACACGTCCCGTTCGGTGAAGATGCCAAGCAGTCGACCGGCATCCGTGACCAGCACACAGTTCCGACGCTGTTCCCGCATCACCTTCAGTACCTCACTGACCGGTGTGCTGCTTTCGACCGCAGCGTATCTCGAGAGGTCCAGATGCGAGACCAACTCGACTTGTAAATCATGTTCAACAGACATTGCAACTCCTTTACTAGGACTGGGCTCACTCTATTCTGGTTGAGTGGGCGTGGGAAGAGCAGCGATGTTTATTCTAGTATAGTAGGATATACAGGTCAAAATTCGGTTACAATCAGGTACAATGAGAGTCAAAGTATTTGCCTGACACTACGACGGTCAAATGATCGAACAGAATACAGGTAAGATTTCTCTGAGTACATCATCATACTTAGCATAGAGCCGAGGTGATGAAAGCAAAGGAGGCAATACTAATGCAACATGAGGCCCTTCAACACTCTGCTAGCCGCTCGAAGACACAGGGGCGCATCTCTGTACCGGCAGAGGTGTACCCGTATCAGGCCGGGCTCATCGGTGGGGTAATTGCCGGCGCTGTGATGGCCCTGGTGATGGCCGGCTGGGGTGCCATGATCGGGAGGGGAATTTGGTTCCCTGTTAATCTCATTGCAGCCACAGTTCTCCGCGACCTGCAAAATGAATCCCTTCAGATGTTATCGCAATTCTACCTGGCCGGTGCCGTCGTTGGAACGTTGATCCATATGAGCCTGGCCATCGTATTAGGCTTTGTTTTTGCTATGCTGCTGCCGACCCTCCCCGGCTCAGCCGTTATCTGGTCGCTCATCATTGGTCCAGTCCTGTGGTTCGTGGCCCAATATCTCGCGCTGCCGCTGGCGAATCCTCGGATGGATGCACTGGTGGATCACCCGTCCTTCGCCATTGCCCACGTGGTGTATAGTCTGGTGTTGGGATGGTGGATCGCGCGGACACAAAAGATTCTGTGCTGTGAGCCAGGCACCACAGGTGTTCGACAGATGTTTCTGGGCCGCTAAGCAGGCCAGTTTAAGCAGCTTTAAGCTATTAGCCGACCAATTCAATCCCAAAAATCAGGTGGCCAGTCTGTGCGAAACAGGCTGGCCACCATTAATTCCCAACTGCCAGGCGTTCGATCCAATAACAGCCGGCGTAGCACCTTCCGCCGACGATGCTTTTACATCATCAACCCCGTTGGGTCAGGTCGCCATGAGTCCAGTTCTTTCATGTAGTTGGCCCGCTCGAAGGCTGCTGGCTCAGCGACGTGCTGCTGGCTCATGCTTCCCTGCATCTGGGCCACCGATTCGTACTCATGCTCTTCCATCCACTCAACCAGGTCGTTCAAGATCTCAGCTATCCGGCCTGTCCCGTTCTTCAACAACTCCGATGCCATCATGGTCACCCGGGCGCCGGCCATCAGGCCCTTCAACACATCCTCATGAGTGTGTACGCCGCCCGTAATGGCAAGATCCACCGGCACACGACCGTACAGGATAGCAACCCAGTGCAGGCGCAGCCGTAGCTCATGCGAGTCGCTGAGCACCAGGTGGGGCACCACCTCCAGATGCTCCAGATCGAAGTCCGGCTCGTAGAAGCGGTTAAAGAGCACCAACGCATCGGCGCCGGCTTCGGCCAAGCGCTGGGCCATGTTGGCAGTGGCGCTGAAATACGGGCTCAGTTTCACCGCTACGGGAATAGAGACGGACTTCTTCACATCCCTCAGCACATCCAGATACATCTCCTCCACCTCGGCACCCGTGAGCGCCGGATTGGTGGGGATGTAGTAGACGTTCAACTCCAGCGCGTCAGCGCCGGCCTCTTCGATGAGCCGGGCGTATTCAATCCAGCCTCCGGTCGAGACCCCGTTCAGGCTCCCGATGATGGGAATACCCACACTCTGCTTGGCCTGGCTGATGAGGTTTAGATACTGATCTGGGCCAACGTTGTACGTTTCCATCTCAGGAAAGTAGCTGAGCGCCTCCCCGAAACTCTCAACCCCATAGCTCAAATAGTGGTCCAACTGCTGGCTTTCCAGCGTGATCTGCTCCTCAAAGAGCGAATACATCACAACAGCCGCAGCGCCCATGTCCTCCATACGCCGAATGCCATCGACGTTTCCCGACAGGGGCGACGAAGACGGCACAATCGGATTCTTCAAAGTTATGCCCATGTACGTGGTAGTCAGATCTACACTCATTTTTCTCCGTCCCTTGACCCCAACCAAACCGGGCGTAAAACAGCCCACACCCAGCGACGCGTGGTCCGGGAGAGCATGGCGTACCAGCCCCCGGACCACGCATCAGGTTCGCATCCCTAGTTCGCAACCACCATCACCTTTTCTACTTCTTCAGCTTCCTCTTCACCCGCGCCGAAATCCATGGCGGCCATTTGCTCGTAGCGACGCCAGTGCTCCAGCACTGCCGCCTGAGCTTCGGCCAGCAACCTGGCGGCGGCTTCAGGGTTAGTCTGCGTCAGCATGCGGTAGCGCGCCTCGTTGTAGGCGTAATCCTTGAGTGGGATCCTTGGCGGCCGGGAGTCAAGCTGGAGCGGATTCTTGCCCTCGGCTTTCAACCTCGGATCGTAGCGATACAGCGGCCAGTAGCCCGAATCTGTCGCCAGTTTCTGTTGCTGCATGCCTTTGGCCATGTCGATGCCGTGCGCGATGCAGTGGCTGTAGGCGATGATGATCGAGGGGCCGTCGTAGGACTCGGCTTCCAGGAAGGCCCGTACCGTTTGCGTATCGCTGGCCCCCATCGCCACCTGGGCCACATAGACGTCGCCATAGGTCATGGCCATCATGCCCAGGTCCTTCTTGGGCCGCGGCTTGCCGCCGGCTGCGAACTTGGCGACTGCCGCCAGCGGGGTTGCCTTGGATGCCTGTCCGCCGGTGTTGGAGTAGACCTCGGTGTCTAGCACCAGAATGTTGACGTTCCGGCCACTGGCCAGCACATGGTCCAGGCCGCCGTAGCCGATGTCGTAGGCCCAGCCATCGCCGCCCACAATCCACACACTCTTTCTGACCAAAACGTCGGCCAGGCTCAGGAGATCGCGCGACGCCGGGTCGTCCCGGCCCTCTAGCCTGGCCTTGAGCTGTGCCACACGCTCCCGCTGGGCATCGATGCCGGCCTCATCCGACTGATCAGCGTTCAGCAGGCCGTCGGCCAGTTCATCGCCGATAACGCCCCGCAGGCGGTCAACCAAGTCTCGCGCATAGGCCGTTTGGGCGTCTAGCGTCAGGCGCATGCCCAGGCCAAACTCCGCGTTGTCCTCGAAGAGAGAATTGCTCCACGCCGGCCCGCGCCCTTCCTCGTTGAAAGTCCACGGGGTGGTGGGCAGGTTGCCGCCGTAGATGCTGGAGCAGCCGGTGGCGTTGGCCACAATCGCGCGATCGCCGAAGAGCCGGCTGAGAAGGATCAGGTACGGGGTCTCACCACAGCCGGCGCAGGCGCTGGAGAACTCGAAGAGTGGCCGCAAGAGTTGTACATTCTTGACGTTGTTGAACCTCACACTGTCGTGGCGCGGCACCTCCGGTAGGGAGAGGAAGAACTTCCAGTTCTCGCGTTCCTGCTCCCGCAGCGGCAGTTGCGGTGCCATATTAAGCGCCTTGCGGCCTACCTGAGTCTTGTCCTTGGCCGGGCAAATCTCTACACACAACTGGCAACCCGTGCAGTCCTCCACGGACACCTGAAGCGTGTACTTCTGGCCTTTTAATTCCCGCCACCGGGCATCATCGTACTTGAAGGTGGGCGGAGCACCCGCGAGCGCGGCTTCGTCCACTACCTTGGCGCGGATAACCGCATGCGGGCAGACCAACACACATTTGCCACACTGGATGCAAATATCTGGCTCCCAAACGGGCACCTCCAGGGCCAGGTTGCGCTTCTCCCACTGGGTAGTGCCGGTGGGATAGGTGCCATCCGCCGGCAATGCACTGACGGGCAGCAGATCACCCCGGCCGGCGATCATCTCGGCTGTCACCTTCTGGACAAATTCGGGTGCCTCTGGCGGTACAACCGGCGGCATCTCAATGGTGCTGGTTGCCTGCTCAGGCACCGGGATCTCGTGCAGGTGGGCCAGGGCGGCGTCCACAGCCGCGAAGTTCTGCTGCACCACTGCCTCGCCTCGCTTGCTGTAGGTCTTTCGGATGGCTTCCTTGATCTTCGCGATGGCTTCATCCCGTGGCAACACGCCGCTGATGGCGAAGAAGCAGGTCTGCATAATCGTGTTGATGCGCCCGCCCATTCCGGTTTCCTTCGCCACGGAGTAGGCATCGATGGCATAGAACTTGAGCTTCTTCCTGATGATCTGCTCCTGGACAGGCCGCGGCAGCCGATCCCACACTTCGTCTGGCCCGTAAGGGCTGTTCAACAGGAAGATGGCCCCTTCTTCAGCCTTATCCAGAACATCGTAGCGCTCCAGGAAACCGTACTGGTGCACGGCAACGAAGTTGGCCCGCTGGATCAGGTAGGTACTGCGAATAGGCCGCGGGCCGAAACGCAGATGGGAGATCGTCTGAGCGCCGGCCTTCTTGGAGTCGTACACGAAGTACCCTTGAGCGTAGAAGGGCGTCTCTTCGCCGATGATCTTGATGGAGTTCTTGTTGGCCCCCACCGTCCCATCGGAGCCGAGCCCCCAGAACATGGCGCGCACCACGTCCTTAGACTCGGTGATGAAGCTGGGGTCGTAGTCGATGCTGGTATGCGTGACATCATCGATGATCCCGACGGTGAAGTGATTCTTGGGGTTCTCCTTTGCCATCTCGTCGAAGATACCCTTCACCATCGCCGGCGTGAACTCCTTGGACGACAGGCCGTAGCGCCCGCCGATCACGAGAGGCAAGTCGGTGAAGGGGGCTGTCCCCCTGGCAAAGCTCTCGTTAACGGCGGTGACCACATCCTGATACAGCGGCTCGCCGGCAGCGCCGGGTTCCTTGGTGCGATCCAGGGCCGCGATTACCTTCACAGTGGGAGGCAACGCTTCGATGAAGTGCCTGGCCGAGAAAGGCCGATACAGGCGCACCTTCACCACACCCACTTTTTCACCTCGGGATACCAGATAGTCCACCGTCTCTTCAGCCGTCTCGCAGCCGGAGCCCATCAGCACGATGACACGTTCGGCATCCGGCGCGCCGACATAGTCGAACAGATGGTACTGGCGTCCCACGATGCCGGCGAACTTGTCCATGGTCTTCTGCACAATGTCGGGCGCGGCCAGATAGTATGGATTCACTGTCTCACGCGCCTGGAAGAACACATCCGGATTCTGAGCGGTCCCACGCATAAATGGTCGATCAGGGGACAAACCGCGCTCGCGGTGAGCGCGCACCAGATCGTCATCGATCATGGCCCGGATGTCGTCATCGGCCAGCCTCTCGATTTTCTGAATCTCGTGAGAAGTACGAAAGCCGTCGAAAACGTGCAGGAAGGGCACCCGAGCCTCCAGTGTACTGGCCTGGGCGATCAGCGCAAAGTCCATCACCTCCTGAACCGAATTGGCGAACAGCATGCCCCAGCCGGTGGCCCGGGCAGCCATCACGTCAGAATGATCGCCGAAGATGGAGAGCGCCTGAGCTGCCACAGACCGGCACGCAATGTGGAAAACAGTGCTGGTGAGCTCGCCGGCAATCTTGTACATGTTCGGAATCATCAACAGCAGACCCTGGCTGGCGGTAAAGGTGGTTGTAAGAGCGCCTGTCTGCAACGCCCCGTGAACAGCGCCGGCGGCGCCACCTTCGGCCTGCATCTCTACCACTACTGGGACCGTCCCCCAGATATTCGTCCTCCCTTGAACTGACCACGTATCTGCTAACTCGCCCATGGGAGAGGCCGGGGTGATCGGATAGATGGCGATCACCTCGTTCGTCTTGTGGGCAACGTAGGCTGCCGCCTCGTTCCCGTCAATTGTGACTTGACTACGAGTCATCCCACACCTCCTTTACTCCGCACAACGATTATCATTTATCATTGTTCAGGCAGTCAGACACGGGAGATTGTGGCATGCTGTCCCAGCACTATGCCGCTCCTCGCGCGCGGGACGAACTCCTGTGCCTGCAAGGCTTGCAGCCAACCCTTGCAATGCTCCCTTGTCTGGTACTCCATTCCCTTGGTTGTATGTAGCCACCTCAAGCAGCCACTATGCTTGTAGTTTAGCGCGATATAGTCAAAATCCGGTCAAAAACTGGTTCACAACACGTTCCAACTGCTGCGAAAGCCGACTGAACCGCTGGTAGCCCCACCAAGGCATTTGGACTATAATTCTATAATAATGCGAAAAGGGGTTTTATAGCAAATGGCTCAGCAACCCACTCGATATCCAGCACCGGCAAGCATCGTTCAGGTCGAAGAAGTGATCAAGCGCTCACGGTTCATCGGCACCGCTGGGCCGGCGGCCACCGTGGATGAAGCCCAGGCCTTCATCGCCGAAGTCCGTGACCAGTACAGGGATGCCACTCACAACGCATGGGCATTTCTTGTCGGCATTGGCGACAGCGCAGTACGCGGAATGAGCGACGATGGTGAACCCAGTGGCACCGCCGGCCAGCCCATCCTGGCCCGAATTGAAGGGAGCGGCCTGGGCGACCTGGTAGTTGTCGTGACGCGATACTTTGGCGGCGTCAAACTTGGTACGGGCGGACTTGTACGTGCCTACGGAGGAGTGGCCGGCATGGCCATCAAAGCCCTGGACATCGTTGAGAAAGTGCGCATGAAACGCATTGACCTGGAAGCAGTGCACTACAGCCACTACGGACCGCTCCGTGGCCTCATTGAGGCCCATGGTGGCAAAGTGATTGAGGAAAACTTTGGCGAAGCTGTCGATCTACGCGTGGCCATCCCACTGGACCGGCTGACTCCCTTCGCCAACGCCGTCCGCGACGCGACAGCCGGCGCTATACAAGTAAACACAAATTTCCCCTAAAAGACCCCTACACGGAGTGGCGTTAAGCCAGAAATGTGGTATAATATAAATAGACCCAAGCGCGCCACGATGTTCACCTTTCACTGGTTCCTATCGCGGCCACGTGAAACGACGAGCCAGAGCAAGACCCTCTGCTGAATATAAAACTATACCCGGCCCTTGTGGCTCCATCCTCGAGGATACATCCACCTGGGCATGCCATAGAGAGCGAATACACCTTTGACTATGTAAGAACCTGATTTGGAGGTGCGAATAGCTTATCCGAAAAACACGCTCCGGTCTGGTCATAGACCAGTCTGGCAAGCTTTCGGATAAGCGCTAAAGCGGTGCAACCCGTAGACCCGAATCATAGAGAAAGGAGGGAATCATGAAAAGCAAACGGGTACTGGGAATCAGCATCGCTCTTC
>CAYYSH010000078.1:0-10792 GCA_964474265.1 uncultured Anaerolineales bacterium | reverse complement strand
AACGCTACAGTCCACTTCCTGTGTTTTGTCAAGGCTACACCTCCTTCACGAGATCGCCGATGGTGCGCGATTGGTTTCTGCGAGAAATAAAAAAAGCCCTCAAACGCAAGTCACATGCGTTTGAGGGCTTCGCGGCCGAATCAGATTGGCGCTACGCTACGCCAGATCAGGTGCAATCAACACACCACTGGATCAGTTATGAACGGAGCTTTGCTCCACTGACGCCGCACAGTATAGCACACTTTCCAGGTGTTGTCAAACGTTGTATCGCGTTGCGGCAAAGTGGCCCTTACCGCTCGCGACGGTGCGAGTTCCACCCTGATGTTTTTCATCCCAACAGCCGCCGGCTGAGTTCCTGCACCTCCATCATGTGGCGAGTCAGATCATCGTGAAGCTGTGTGACGTCACTGCCGTAGCCCAGCCGGCGGGCCAGGAAGGCAAATTCCTCGCTGTCTGGCGGCGGTACCGTCAGATCTTTGGCATTGCCTCGGACCATCCGCAAAGCATCAATCAGCCGGCGCAGGAAGGTGTGAGCGTCCCGGAGCCGTACATAGTCCCCCGGCGACAGGATGCCGGCCTCCGCCAGCGCTGCCATGGCTTCATATGTGTTCGTTGATCGCAGCTCAGGATCGCGGTGCCCATGGGTCATCTGCAAGCCTTGCACCAGGTATTCGACATCCACCGAGCCGCCCGGGCTGTATTTCGCGTTGATCGTGCCCGCCGTGACAAGATGTCTGAGCTGTCGATCGCGCATGGCGCGCATGGCGGCCACGTCAAAAGGCTCACCGGTGTAGATAAACGCATTGCGCAGGGTCGCCACTTGACGGCCAAGTTCTTCGTCCCCGGCTACCGGGCGAAGCTTGACCAATGCCTGGCGTTCGTAGTTCCAGGCCGGCCCATCGGGTGCAAAGTACCGGCGGAAAGCTTCCAGTGATACGGCCATGGGGCCGGCGCTGCCATAGGGCCGAAGCCGGAGGTCAAGCTCGAAAATACCCTCCCGCTTCGAGCGGATGGCGCTCAGGATCTCCTGTACCAGCTTTTCGTAGTATTCAGCCGTGGTGATGACCCGAGGACCGGTTGTTTCGCCGCTTCCCGCGTAGACAAACATCAACTCAATGTCGGAAGCGAATCCCAGTTCCCGTCCGCCGAATTTGCCCAGAGCGCAGACGGTCAGCGGGCATGGCCGGCCATCCAGGAGACGCGGCTCCCCGAACTGCCGGCGCAGCTCCTGATCACACATCTCGTAAGCGGCGACCATGACAACCTCGGCCAGGTCTGTGAGCTCCTCCGAGAACTGCCCGAATTCCGTGATGTGTCCCAGAATGTGCCGCATGTCGATGCGGAACATCTCACGATCTTTGAAAGCATTTAGTACGTCTCTGCGCTCTGCACTATGCTGAGCCGCCTGCAAAGCAATTTTCAATTCCGACTGCAATTGCTCCTTGGACTTGGCCGTTGCCAGGGCGTCAACATCGCGCACAACCGGGAACAGGTTTTCATGCTGCATGCGCAGGAAGTCGTTCCACAGGAAATCGCTGACGCCAAGAAGCCGTGCGAGCGCTCCCAGCACTTCCGGGTGTTGCAGCGAGGCGAGTTCGTCGGGCCAGTCAGGGCGCATGAATAATTGCCCAACGAACTCTCGAAAATGCTGGAGTGCCGACTCCGGGTTGGGAGAGCGAGGCAGAAGATGAGTGAAATGCTTGACCAGAACCGTGGCCGCACGCAGTTCACGTTGCTTTTCGGGCGCGGTGATCTTCTCGCCATGAGCGTCGGTGACGTAGAGCACGTCGTGGACGCGATCGCCCACGGAATCGATGGTTACACGGGCGATGTAGATGCCGTTGAGGGCCAGGGCGTTGGTAAACTCGTACAGGAACCCGACGGTGTCAGGGGCACCGATTCGCAGAACCGTGTACCGTTCAGAGGTTTCATTGTCAATTTCGACATCGATCGGGTAAAGTGGAGCGGCGGTGTCTGTCATTTCTCGCAGGGTAGCCGCAACGCGCTTCGCCAAATCCCCCTGGGCCTCGCGTTGCTGCCCCGCCTGCAGCCGGCCCAGCAGCATGCTAAGGTCATGGGCATAGCGCGACCACAGGTTCTTCGTCACTTCCCCGATCACCGGCTCAACCGTGAACACGTCCACGATCTTCCGCCGCGAATCCACGGCTTTTGCCGTGGGCGCTCGACGCCGGCGCTGCAACCGGCGTCGGCCGGGTGCCGGCACCGAGGGTGGCTGCTCTGGCGGTTCGTAGGTGAAGACGTGCCCGTCGAGGATCGTGAATCCGTACACGAACAGCAGCCCGCAGATGAGGGAGAGTTCCCCAAGATAGTCGTAACCGACGACGGTGACCCGCCAGCGCCCATTATCCAGCGATTCAGCGTCTACTTCGACCAGATTCTCATCGCTCAGGCGTGCCGCAAGTTCAGCGTGGCGCTTGATTTCGCGCTCGCTGAAGGTCGCTGTATAAGAGGGGTCCATGCGAGCGACGTGCCGGCGGACATCCGGGGGCGGAGCCGGCATCTGGGGGTCGGCGTTTGGTTTCATATTATTGCTCCCGAGGTGGCGCTGGTAAACAGCGCGAATGGCTTTGCAGTGTTGTTGGTAGCGTGTCAGGAACTGTGTGCCGGCTTCAGCGCCCTGGAACCCCAACCGCCGCGCAAAGTGGGCAAGTTCCTCTCGATCGGCGGGTAGCGTGGAGATCTGCCGATAATGCATCAGTTGCAGGTGATGCTCCACGGTGCGCAGAAAGATATAGCCATCGGTTAGCACGCGATAGTCGGCTACTGGCAGAAATCCACCGCTGGCCAGGCGAGATAGCGCATCAAGCGTCTTTCGCTGCCGGACTTCGGGGTGTTGTGCGCCGTGGATTAGTTGCAGGTACTGAGTGACGAACTCAATGTCGCGGATTGAGCCTTCGCCTAACTTCACTTCGCCCCACTTGCGGCCGCGTTGACGCAGGTGAGCTTCGGTACGTTGTTTCATCTCATGCACATTCCTGCGCACTTCTTCGGCGGTTGTGTCGAACAGTAGCGGCTCTGCCTGGCGCAAAAATTCATGCCCGACCACGTCATCGCCGGCGATGACACGGGCTTTGAGCAATGCCTGCTTCTCCCACAATCGTGCGTGTTCTTGCAGATAGAGGATATGACCATCCAGCGACGAAACCAGTGGCCCGGTCCGTCCCCACGGGCGCAGTCGCATATCTACGCGATAGAGAAATCCTTCGGCTGTTACACGAGCCAGCGCCTCTATCAGGCGCTGGCCGAGTTGTTCATAAGCGGTGGCATCAGACGCGGCGAGGAATAGCAGATCAATGTCGGAGCTGTAGTTGAGTTCCTCCCCACCCAATTTACCCAGCGCGAGAACTGCAAACCCGTCTGTTGTGGCATTCAGTTCTGCTGCAGTGATGTCGAGGCAAACACGCACGAGGCTATCGGCCAGGTGTGACAACTGCGCAGTCGCCGTTGGCATGTCCCACAGGCTAAAAAAGTCGCAAGCCCCGATTCTGAGCAACTCCCAGCGCTGAAAACGCCTGAGAGCGTCGAGCCGGCCATCAGGTTCCGCACAGGATGACACGGCTGCCCTGGCCTCGGCAAGGAACTGGTCTATACTTTTCGGCTGTGCGAGGCCCTTCCGCTCCATGAGCCGCTCGAAGTACTCCGGGTTGCGCAGAAGGATTTCGGTGAGGAATTGGCTGCCGGCAAAGAGGGTAATCAGCATCTCGACTGCACGTGGGTTATCGGCCAGGTAGCGGAACAGCGCGCCGGCATCGTCTACACTCTGACCAAAGCGCTCAAAGTTAATCAACACCCGGTCGGGATTGGCGGCCTCGGACAACGCTGCCAACAGGTGAGGCAGGCAGTCAGCCAGCGCCTGTCTCACCTCCGGCTGAGGTGCAATGCGCTGCAGGCTTCGGTGAGCGGCTTGTCGGTCGGTAAACCCGATCGGTGCCAGGAGGTCATCGATGTCGTCGCTGCCCAATTGCTCCTGCAGCACGAGATCGCGGTAACGGGGGTCGGGGAGTATCATCCGTGCCGGTTGATGATTTCCTGAGCGACCGAACGCATGGAGCGCCGGCTGTCCCTCGCCTGGCGGTGGATCCGCTGGAAGGCGTCGGTCTCGCCGATATTGAACTTTTCCATCAGGAGTCGTTTGGCCTGCTCCAGCAATTCGCGGGCTTGCAGCGCTTCCTCCAGGGTCTGGACTTCCTGGGCCAGGGTCTGTTGTTCCAGGAAATGTGCCCGTGCCAGCTCGATGGTCGGCACCAGCTTTTCCTCTTTGACCGGCTTGATCAGGTAGGCGTGCACAGCGGTCGATTTGGCGCGTTCCACATATTCGCGGTCGCTGAATGCGGTCAGAATAATGATCGGAATGGGGCGTTCCCGGCTGATTGCCTCGGCGGCCTCCAGGCCGTCCATTCGGGGCATCTTGATGTCCAGGATGGCCAGGTCGGGTTTCGTCTGACGGGCCATGTCCAGCGCCTCGACACCATCGCGGGCAGTGCCGGCAACCTCGTAGCCCAGGTCACGCAACATCACACGCAACCCCATGCGGATGATGGACTCGTCATCAGCGATCAGAACCCTCACTTTTTTCGCCATGGCTGCCTCAAGTCCGGCGCTACCATCGAACTGGAAGGCGCACGATTGCTTGTGTGCCGTGGTCGCTCGTCATCTCGAACGCCCCATTCAGGTCATCCTGGGCCAACGTCCGGACCAGTTCAAGGCCCAGGTTGCCATCTTCCTGCGGGTTGAAGGCCGGCGGCAGCCCGGTTCCATTGTCGGTCACCTGGAGCGTGATGTGGTCGCCGTCGGCATCGATGCTCACCTCGACCTGGCCCCCCGTGCGATCCCGGAACGCGTGCTCCAACGCGTTTTGAACAAGTTCGTTGATGATGAGAGCCAGGGCGGTGGCCGGCTGTGATGGGATAGAAATCTTTGCACCGGTGACAGTCACCTCGATGTTGCGTTCGCCAGCGGACATGTTTTGTGCGACACTCCGCGCCACACTGGATGCCATTTCATCCACGTCAACCCAGCGCAAGCCTTCCCGCGACAGAAGTTCATGAACTGCGGCAATGCTGAGGATGCGGTTGATGCTTTCGGTGAGTGCCTGGCGAGCGCCGGCTGCTTTGGTGTCGCCCAGTTGTAGCCGAAGTAGCATGGCGATGTTTTGCAGGTTGTTCTTCACGCGATGGTGCATCTCCTGGACGACGGTCGCCTTCAACGCCAGTTGAGCGTTCTCAATGGCCAGTGCCGTTTGATTAGCCAGGGTCGAAAACAACTTGACGTCGTCTGGTGTGAACTCACGTGGCGCGTCGGTGTAGCATGCCAGAACGCCGATGATCCGCTCCCGGACGCGCAATGGAACGGCTAACATCGATACCAGGCCATGGCTCACGGCCCAATCCGATTTCGCAGCCCACGGATCACGCGTGACGTCGGGGATGATCAGGGTTTCTCCCGTGGCAGCGACGTGTCCCATCAATCCCTCGCCGATGGCGACTTCTTGCGGTATTCCTTCGCGGGGGCGTTTCGTGACCCACAGGTGAAGCCGCTCATCTTCGATCAGGGCCAGCGCGCAATCCGCAGCGTTCATGGTTCGGGCCGTCATATCGACGATTACCTGTAGCATTTCGTCCAGGTACATCGGTCCGGTCAACGTCTGGCTGGCCTCTGCCAGCGCGCTGAGTTCGCGGACCTGCCGGCGCAGATCGTCATACAACCGGGCTCGCTCAAGGGCGCCGGCTGCCAGGTCGGCCACCAGGCCCAGGAGCTCTGTTTCGTCTTCTGTGAAGATGTGCTCGGCTCGCGTCTGGATGTTGATGGCACCAACAATGTGGTCACCGCTCATCAAGGGCATAGCGGCAAGCGAGTGAAAGCGGGTCTCGCCCGTGCCGGGCAGGTATTTGAAACGCGGGTCCTCGGCTGCTTCACTGAGGGCAACTGGCTCGCCGTGCAGGGCAGCCCAGCCGGTCAGGCCTTCGCCCAGGGCTAGCTTCGCCTTCCCCACGGCTGAGGAGTCGAGGCCGGTTGTGGCTGCCAGGACCAGATGGGTGCCGCCGGCATCGAGCAGATAGATGGAGCATGAGTCCATGCCCATGACGCGGGCAGTGGTGCGGGTGATAAGGTCGAGAGTCGTATCCAGGTCCCATGCAGCGTTGATCGCCCGGCTGATCTCTCGCAACGCTGACAGTTGGCCTCGCTTCTGGGCCAGCCTGCGCTGCAATCTGTGCTCCGTTCCCATAGGGAATTCGCTCAGGGGTTAATTGGTGGCCTCGTGGGTGATGATGATTGCCTGGGCGATGTCTTTCATTGGCCGGCGTGTGTCCATGCTCATCTTTTGGATCTTGCGGAATGCCTCCGACTCGGTGAGACCCTGCGAGTCCATCAAGATGCCTTTAGCGCGATCGACCAGCTTCCGCGTCTCCAGTGCTTCTTCCAGGCGTTCTACTTCGGCGTCCAACTCACGTAGTTCCTGGAAGCGAGAGAGCGCAACCTCAATGGCCGGCTCCAGATCCGACTCGCTGAAAGGCTTCACCAGGTACGCGATGACGCCGGCTTCTTTGGCGCGCTCCACTTTCGCCTTGTCATAGTAGGCGGTCAGGAGCAACACGGGCGCGATCCGTTCCTTGGTAAGCAACTCAGCAGCATCGATGCCATCCATGCCAGGCATCTGGATGTCCATGATGACGATGTCGGGTTTGAGTTCCTGCGCAAGGTTGGCCGCGCTGCGTCCATCGCGCGCTTCGCCGACCACGAGATAGCCCAGACCTTCCAGGGTCTCCCGCAGATCCTTCCTGGTAACGTCGTCATCCTCAGCGATGACTATTCGAGTTCTGTCCATGACTCATCTCCTGTTGGGGCTTTTGGGAATGTAACGATGGCCGCAACGCCATCGCGGTTTTTCAACTCAAAGTGACCTGCCAATCCGTCTTCCACCAGTGACCGCACAATGCTGAGTCCCAGGCTGCCGTCCCTGCGCGCGTCGAAGTTCTCCGGCAGCCCGGAACCATCGTCTTGGATTTCGATCACAATGTTGTCATAGGTCTCCCGCAATGTGATGGATACTCTCCCGCCCGCCTGGTCGGGATATCCGTGTTCCAGCGCATTTAGCAGGAGTTCATTGATGACCAGGGCACACGGTGTGGCTTGATGGGCCGGCAGGTGCACCGTTGGCCCTTCCAGGATAAGTTCGATCTTCTTGTCGGGGGCGATAATGCCTCTGGCTGTCTCCTGAAGAATTCGCTCGCTCAAGGCTCTGAGGTCCACAATGTGCTCGCCCGGGTTATAGAGAAAGTCGTGCACCGCTGCGACGCTCAAGAGTCGCGTAATACTTTCCTCGAGCACGTTGCGTGTCTCTTCCGATTCAGCACGGCGGGCCTGCATGCGCAGCAGCGAGATGATGGTCTGGAGGCTGTTGCGGACGCGATGTTGAATTTCTTCCAGCATGGCCTCTTTCAGCTTGAGACGCTGCTGTTTCTTTCGTTCCTCGGTCGCGTCGTGGATCATGAACAGCGCGCCAACCAGCCGTGGCCCGTTGGTTTCCCACGGAAGCAGCCGGCGCCAGCCGAGGGGGCTGTACAGAGGCACGGCCTTTTTGATCCAGATGAATGCGCCTTCTTCGGTTTCTTCTTCCAGGCAACGGCCGGCCTCCAGTGCCCGTCTCACGAGATCGTCATCGGAGTCGCGGAGGATGGATAGTCGCTTACCAGGAAGCAGGTCCATTGCCCCTAGCCGGCGATACAGTAGATTCGCCACACCGCTGGCGTACTGGATGTGACGTGCAGCATCAACCACCAGAATGCCGTCATACTCACCAAATGGGGACAGGCCCTCCACACCTCGGATGAGGTTTTTCGAGACGCCCCACTGAAAGTTTCGAACTGCTATTTGAAATGCACGCGCCCGCCGTTCATGTCGTTCCTGCTCGATGAGCGTCTTTTCAATGCTCAGAGCACCAATGACTTGACCATAAAATACGATGGGGAAGACCTCTTGGGCAACAACCGCGCCATACGGGCCCTGGCTGTTCTTGTTGGCCACGTATTGACCCCCACTGAGTGCCCGATAAATGGTCGAGTGCTCAATCGGATTGGCGACTTGCCCCGTGGCATCTGCCTCGTGAATGGGCGGCACGGAGTGAGGACGGGCCTGTGCAATCACGGTTACGTGCTCTCTCTCACCCACGGCGTAGAGCAGTACGTCGCCTCGGCTGACGTCCGCCAAAAGGCCGATGGCCTGAGCAATTTCGTCCAGGTAGGCTCGACGTTGATCGCCAAGAGTATTACTGATACCCTGCGTCTGCATATCGATCTCCGCCGTATCCGTAGCCAGAAAATGCACTGCCATGAGCTTGCCAAAATTCAGGTACTGATGGTAACCACCGGGCTGGATATAGAACGAGGACGCATCATGGCGATGCGTCCTCTGGTAGTCGTGTCGGGGCGCCCGGATTCGAACCGGGGACCTCTACAACCCCATTGTAGCGCGCTACCGGACTGCGCCACGCCCCGTTTGCCGTTACCCATTATAGCAGATATGGAAAGTTTTGCCAAACGCCGGCCCACTTCATTGGCGTTTGCCATCAGCCGGCGATTCGACTACAATGTCTGCAACTAGAGACCAAAAATCCGACAGGCTCCGCACAGGTTAGATTGGTCAGAGGGTGAGCTATGATTTCCTTCACACCGTCCGAAGAACAGCAGATGGTCGTGGATGCCGTCCACGCTTTTGCAGAGGAGCAAATGCGACCGGCGGCCCATGAGGCTGATGAAAGTGGGCTTCCGCCCGAGGAGATCATTCAGACCGGGTGGGAGATTGGGTTGCTGCCAGGCGCTATTCCAGAGGAGTTGGGTGGGTTCGGCGAACATTCGGCTGTTACCGGGGTGTTGGCTGCTGAGGAGTTGGCGTGGGGGGATTTGTCGCTGGCACTCCACATCATGACGCCGGCCCTTTTCGCCCTGCCGATCCTTCTCTGCGGCACCGAGGATCAGCAGGCTCGCTATCTCCCCGACGTCTGCACGGATCGTTTCCCGTCTCTCACTGCGGCCGTGATCGAGCCGGCCATTCGTTACGACCCGCGCCGGCCAGCGACCACGGCCACGCCTGACGCCGCTGGAAGCTGGGTCCTGGATGGCCGCAAAACCTATGTTCCCCTGGCTGCTGAGGCTGAGCGGATCCTGGTGTTTGCCGGCGACAGTGAGACCGGCCAGGTCCATGGCTTCGTGGTCGATCGGGACGCTAAGGGCGTGGCCATTGGGGAGCGGAACAGGTTGATGGGACTTCGGGCGCTCCCGACGTACGACGTCACGTTGTCGGACGTGGTCGTTGGTGTCGAGCGCCGGCTGGGAGGCGAAGCCGGCACCGACTTCCAGCGAATTCTTAACCACTTCTGGGTTGCGAGTGCCGCGTTGGCGGTCGGTGTGGCACGCGGTGCCTACGAATATGCCCGCGACTATGCTAAGGAGCGGGTTCAGTTCGGCAAGCCCATCGCTCAGAAACAGGCCATTGCCTTCCTGCTGGCGGAGATGGCCATCGAGGTAGATGCCACCCGGCTGATGGTGTGGGAGGCGGCCTGGAAACTGGATCGCCGGCAGGATGCAACCAGAGAGGCGTATCTGGCCCGGCAGTATGCCCAGGACATGGTCCTGTTTGTCACAGACAGCGCGGTACAGGTGCTGGGCGGGCACGGGTACATACGAGACCACCCGGTGGAGCGGTGGTTGCGGAATGGTCGTGGGTTCGCGACCTTCGATGGACTGGCAATTGTGTAGGGGGCGACACACGTGATTGACTTCGAGCTTCCTGAGGAGATTCAGAACGAACTGCGTATGGTGCAGATGGTGGCCGAGTACGTGATGCGGCCGGCAGCCCGCCACTTCGATGAGCATGAGCACGAGATCCCTTGGGACTACGTCAACGCCATGTGGCCGGCCATGCGGGATAGCCAGAAGCGCCGGTTCGACCGGGCCTCAGATCAGAGACCGAGGCGCACTGGGCCGGGTACTGGGAATATCCGCATGGCGCACATGGTGGAGATACTCTCGTGGGGGGATGCCGGCCTCTATCTATGCACGCCCTCGGCCGCTTTGGGTGGTGCAGCCATCGAGGCAGTAGGTACACCAGAGCAGAAGGAGCGCTTCCTGCGCCGCTTCGCTGAGGATCCACCCAAGTGGGGCGCGATGGCTATCACCGAGCCGGGAGCCGGCTCCGACACGGCATCTATCAAAACAACAGCCCGGCTCGACGAGGAGACTAACGAGTGGGTCCTGAATGGTGAGAAGATCTTCATTACCAATGGCCGGCTGGCGTTGGAAGAGTCGGACGGGCTGGTAGTTGTCTGGGCAACGGTGGACCCCGAGGCCGGCCGGGCAGGGATCAAGCCGTTTGTGGTAGAGGCCGGCACGCCCGGCATTCAGGTGGCGAAGCTGGAGAAGAAACTGGGCATCCGGGCCAGCGACACCGCATCGTTGGTGTTGAACGACTGCCGGATTCCCTACGACAACCTGCTGGGCAGTCCCGAAGTACGCCGGCGGGACGAGAGCACGGCCGGGTTCAAGGGCGCTATGGCCACCTTCGATGCCTCGCGTCCCATCGTCGCTGCCAGTGCGCTGGGAGTTGCCCGAGCGGCCATTGATCTAACTAAGGAGAAACTGGCCGAAGAAGGAATCGAGATCCGGTACGGCGAGCCCCGGCATGCTCTTAGCGCTGTAGAGCGGGACGTGATCGAGATGGAGGCTCAGTACAAGGCGGCCTGGTTACTCACGCTGCGGGCCGCGTCCATGATGGA